>JAQXNW010000001.1 GCA_029098205.1 Eubacteriales bacterium
TCGCAAAATCATCCAGATACAGCCGGATTGGGACTGGAAGCGTGCCGGAGATTCCTTCTTTGTCGGCATAATTGCAGAGCTCCTGAAGCGCCTGCGCATAGAAGAGACTTACGAGCCGGTCCATGGAACGATCCGTATCGCTGACCGTTAGGAAGACGGCAGTTTTTCTTTTCGCGATGTCCCGGAACCGAATGCGACAGGACTTCTTGTACATCCGAAGGACATCTTCGGCGGTTAGAGGATCAAGCTTCTCGGCAAGGATGCCCAGAATACTCGCATGCATTTTCGGCGCGCCCTTTGTCGCCCTGATCGAAAGATATTTTCTGGACGCGAAACTGTCCGGGCATTCTTTCGCATGTTCCATGAAAAGATCCTTCGCGTACGTGTTCATCCCCGAAAGGAGCTTCAAAACATATTCCAACGTATGTTCCTCCTCCGGCAAACACTCCAGGACATATCCGATCATCGCCTCGATGTACATCCTCGCAGCATGATCCCAGAAAGGTTCCGAATCATCTTCGACCGGGCAGAGCGCCTCGGCGATTTTGAGAATGTCCTGTTCATTGTATCTTCCGGTTCTCCGGTCATAGCGGATATAATCCAGAGGGTTATATCCGCAGGACAAAGCCGGTTCAGTAAAATCCATGAAAATAATGCGGTAGCCTTTTTTCCGGAGGGCAGGGGCGGTTTCCCAGAAAAGAAGCCCTTTCGTGTCGGTCACGATGAAGCTTTCGTTCGCCTGAAGAAGGTTCGGCTTCACGTAATTTCTTGTCTTTCCCGCTCCGCTGCTTCCGATCACGAGGTCGTTATTGTTAAGACCGGTTTCCCAAGTGTTGTTCGACACCATCTCTCCGGAAGCCAGAATCCGGCGTGTATTCTGAGTGGTTGAAAGCGTTTTTCTCATGTTCCTCTCCCTATATCTCCGTGATGATCCGGTCCGCAAGACCGTATTCCACAGCCTCTTCCGCGTCAAAAAGGGTTTCCTTTGCCGTGGCGTTATAGACCTCTTCCAGGCTTTTCCCCGAATGCTCCGAAATGATTGACGCGATGATCTCCCGCGTTTTAAGAAGATCGTCGCTCATCGCCTTGACCTTAAGCGCGGACCCGCCGAAGTTTGTGATCAAAGGATCGTGGATCAGGATCCGGGAGTGCGGCATCATATCCCGCCGGTCTCCAGAAATAAACAAAAGCGCCGCCATGCTCGCCGCCATTCCCAGGCAGACTGTCCGGATCGGGCACGAAATCGACTTCATAACGTCGTAAATCGCTAGGCCGCTGGAGACTGCGCCTCCGGGACTGTTCACAAACATCCGGATTTCTTTCTTCGGGTCTTCGGCGTTCAGATACCGAAGCTGCATCGAAAGAGAGTCTGAAATTCGGTCGTCGATCTCCCCGGCGCACTGGATCTCCCGGTTCATCAGCATCTCATCTTCGATGCGGAAGCTGTAAAAACCGGAGCTTGTCTCTTTTATTACCATGGGTGTGTATAAAGTCGATGTCTGCATAATCTCTAAACCTCCGCCGGGAGCGCCGGCTGAAATGCTTTTACAAAGTCCGTTATGCTGGCGTATTTCTTCTTGATCGCGGCCGCTTCCTTAAGATCCCAGATGCCAAGCTCCCACGCTCTGAGAAGGTCGTCCTGGCTGAGACCGTACGCGTCCGTAAGGTAGCGGTACGCGCCGTCAACTTCTTCCTTTGTCTCCGGGTAATGACGTTTTTCTCCGGCGTCTTCCGCTTCCTCCGCGCCGTCCAGGTACGCCGCAACCAGCGCTTCTTTGTCCGCTTCGGTGAGGCCGTTCGGATACGCCGCGTGAAACGCCTCTTCATCCGCCGTCACCATGTTCATCGCGATGTCTTCCGCGCTGGCGGTTTTAATATAGGAACGCGGAATGTCATCCAGTGTCAAATAGTACGAAAGCAGCGACGCATCGAAATGAATGGCCTTCGGCACTGCGAAGAGATAAGTCCCGTCTTCATCCTTCGAATCAAGGCTCTCAAGAAGAGAGTCATACAGGTGCCTGAGATACGACTGAAGATCCTGAAATGCCGGAAGAATCTCCTCCAGATGATCCTCCCCGTGCATCCAGAAGGCATCATCATTCCGGACGCGAAGCTCCTCTTCTGCACCCTTCTTCACTTCCGAAAGAGAATCCCATTCCCGAACCGGCTCTTCCTTAGCATGCGAACCGTAGAAAGCCTTATATACGGACGGCGCAAGGTACCAGCGGGAAAACAGACTGGCATGCGAAAGGGAATATTTTACCCCTTTGGAAGTGATCCGGATCTGAAGATACCGGCTGCACTCCGGGCAGGAAGTGACAAAGACTTCCCCGTACAAGGCGAGGTTCCTGTTTTCGACTCTGGCAGCAGCGCGTTTTCCGAAATTTTTCGTATCGCCGAAGGCCTCAACCGCATTTTTGAGCTGCTTTTTATATTCGAGAGAAAGTCGGTTCACACATTGATGTAAATCCAGCACATCTGAAAATGGTATGTCCGGCTTCTTTAAAGTCTCCGCGATCTTCTTTTCCGGAATCATGGAAACTGTTCCGTTTTCTTTGATCAGCCGATAGACGCCGGTGCTGTCCTGATAGAGACAGAACCGATTCACGTCGTCTTTGAAATCAATGGATACGCCCAAGTCCAGATAGCTCGGGTCGAACCGCATCAATAAGGAATGGGACACCGAAAAAAGGCTTCGGCTGTAAACTTTCAAATTCTCCCCTTCGGGAAGCGGCTGAGCAAGACTCCGATTCGATCTGCTCTCTTTCAGAAGCGGATCTTCGCGTTCGGATTCTAAAAGCTCATTAAGAAGCGCCTGCTCTTTCCCGCGGTTCTCATCCACGCGGCCTGCGCCCCCGCTGAAGCAGTATTTCTGAAGATAATCGGAAATGATCCGATCCCGGTTTGAAGATTCCGGATAAAGTCGGGAAAATTCGAGAAGATCCATGGCTTTGTCTGTCTGAGGCACGTCCATATGAAGCGCAGCACAAAGGGAAAGCATGAAATCCCGGGAAGGAAAACGGCCATTGCTGAAATATTTTCGGATCATTCCGTAGCTCAGCGTTTTCTCGGGCGCCGGATGGATCCGCTTCGCCAGATCTTCTCTTGTGAAGCGTTTCTCTTTCCGGATCACTTCGTTGTATTCGTCAATGATAATGCTGAGATATTCGCGAATGTCACAGCAGTCTCTCAGCTCTTCGCTGAGAGGAAGATCCACTTGCGCCTGGTTTCTTCTCGCGAGTTCTTCCAGACTTTCCCGGTCTTTCCAGGCAAAGACTCTGTTCTTACGTTCATTTATGTCACTCATTTATTTTCCCCCCTTCTCCGGCGCTCTGACTGTGCTACCCCGGTTTTCCGTTCGTTTGATTCTAGTATACTAAATTTTCGAAGATTGTCATGTGCGTTTGTGACCCGTTTAGTAACAAACGCAGCTTTCCCCGGAAAATAAAGGGGCTGTTGCATTAGGCAAAAAATTATGCCGGGTGCGGCAGCCTCTTTTCTTGTATACAAAATGCCTGAGCAGAATAATTGGGCTTTGATCCTGCATCAGGCATTTCAGAGCGTACTCCCCCCCATTTGAGGGGGAGTT
>JAQXNW010000002.1 GCA_029098205.1 Eubacteriales bacterium
CGATCCATACGATTCCCGGCCAGGATCAGGTAAAAGCGCAGGAAACAGAAATCGGTTCCGTACTCTACGCGAACAAGCCGGGAGACGGCTCCGCGAGAGAGTAGGCCGCATCGTGCCAACGTGTTCTGGGCGGACTCGCGAACATTACGAAGGAATACGCGACGAAGCGCTACCGCTCCAACTGCATGAACTGGGGAATGGTTCCGTTCCAGCTGAAGGGCAATCCGGATGGCTTCGAAGTCGGCGACTACATTTATGTGCCGAATATCCGGACAGCGCTGAAGGACAACGCTTTAGGGAGCATCCCCGCGTACGTCATTAAAAACGGAACGTATCAGAAGATCGAACTTTATACACAGCCGATGACAGAAAATGAACGGCGCATCGTTCTGGACGGCTGCCTGATCAACTTTAATAAAAACGGACAGAAATAGTCAGCCGGACGAAAAGAAAGTACCCGGAGAAAAGACAGATCTTGATCTTTTCTTCGGGTATTTTTAACGGATGGAAAACCAATAGAGTGAAGGAAAAACCTATGAAAGCGATATATTTTTCAAAATTTTCAGAAATAACCGTTTTTTATCCTGTCCCCTCTTGAAAAGCATCAGATATTTTAAGTATAATTTACAGAAAAGCGGGCTGAAATTTTACATTTCTCCAGTAGAATATATATTTGGAGAAGAAAAAAAACGGCTTTTTTATCCACCGTTTTTCGCATACCCTTTATATTCTGCTTAATTTCGAGGAGAAGCATGAAATACGCTCTGATCGACATGGGTTCCAACACGATCCATCTCTGTGTCTATGAAATTTTCGGAAGAGAATTCAAGAAGCTGTTCAAGAAAAAAATCGTCGCGGGGCTTGCCGGATATGTAGAAAACGGAATTTTAAGCGAGGCCGGCATACAGGCGGCGAAGGCAGCGCTGAAGGAGTTTCAGGAAGTCCTGTCTTCACTCAATCTCCCTCCCGCGGAGATCATCGCGACCGCGTCGCTCCGGAATATTGAAAATTCGGAGGAAGCGCTCCGCGAGATTACGAAGGGTCTGAATTTCCCGATCCGCATCCTTTCCGGCGAAGAGGAAGCGCAGTGCGGCTATTACGGCATCGTGCACGAATGCCACCCGAGGAAAGGCTTTGTCGTGGACATCGGCGGAGGAAGCACGGAAATTTCAAATTTCAACGAGAAGGGACTCATCGACTCGGAGAGTTTCCCGCTTGGGTCTTTGACGCTGTATAAGCGCTGTATTGACGGGCATATTCTGCCGACGAAAAAAGAACAGGAGACGATGCGTTCGGTCATCGGAAAGCAGTTTGACAGCGGCGCGCTGAAAAAATTCCGCTCGGAACCGCTTCCGATTTATGCGGTAGGAGGAACCGCCCGAGCGGTTCTTAAGCTCGGAAATAAATATTTCGGCTTTGACCCGGACAACCGGGAACTTAAAAAAACCGAGCTTCAGGTTCTTGCCGAATTTCTTTCGGACAAGGGACAAGACCGGATCGATCTCATCCTGAAGAACAGCCCGGAGCGCATTCATACCATCGTACCCGGCGCTTTAATCCTCCGAACCTTGGCCGGAAAGCTGTCCGCAGACCGGATCGAAATCTGCTCGGCGGGCGTACGCGAAGGATATCTATGGGAGCGTACACACAGAAATTAACGCTGCCTGCTTGGAACATACCGCTGACCGTAAAAATCATAAAGGTGAACCATGGGATTTTTCGACAATTTCTTCTCTTTTTTCCGTGCCGAATCAAATGAAACGGGAACGGCTCCAACAGATAAAGAGGAAGGACACGAACGAATGCTTGCTGATAAAAACAACTGTTATACAAATCGAGAGCTTTCTTGGCTTTCTTTTAACATGCGCGTTCTTAACGAGGCCGCGAATCCCAGAGTTCCGCTGGCGGAGCGTCTTACGTTCGCTTCCATCTATCAGACGAATCTGGATGAATTTTTTATGGTCCGCGTCGGAACGCTGATGACGCAGATGAACTCCCCTGTCACCATTTATGAAAACAAGACAGGCATGAGCAGCCGCGAACAAGTCGAAGCGATTCTTGCGCAGACCAAGAAACAGGAAAAAACGAAAGCGCAGATTTTCGAGCAGTTGATGGGAGAACTGGAGCCAAAGGGAATCCGCATTATCAATTTCCAGCGTCTGTCACAGGAAGAGCAAGAAGTGCTGGAGCAGTACTTCGACTCTCACATCGCTCCGTTCCTCTCCCCGATGGTGATCAGCCGGCAGAATCCATTTCCTTTTCTGAATAACAAGGATCTGTACGCAGTTGTTCTTCTGTCCACCAAAAAAGGAAAAGATCGTGTCGGGATCGTACCATGCAAGAACACCGTCTTCAACCGGCTGATCGAGCTTCCGACCCGGCCCGGCACTTTTATGCTTTCCGAAGAGCTGATTCTTCATTTTATCGGGAAATTATACAGGAGATTCACAATCCGGGAAAAATCCGTGCTCCGCATCACAAGAAACGCAGACATCGACGCAATCGAAATCTACGATGAGGATCTCGATTACCGCGGGCAGATGGAGCAGCTGATTAAAAAGCGCAAGCGCCTGTCACCGGTGCGGGTGGAACTTTCCCGTGACCTTGACAAAAAAACGATTAAGGAGCTGTCTTCGTATCTTTCGATTGATAAGAACTATTTTATTCATGTAGATACGCCGCTTGATCTCAGCTTTGTATTTGCGATTCAGAAAAAGCTTCAGGGGAATCCGGAGCTGTTTTATGAAAAACGAACACCCAGATATACACCTGCGATCGATCTCAATCAGCCGATCCTGCCGCAGATCGAAAAGAAAGACGTTCTTCTTTCCTATCCGTATCAGTCGATGAAGCCGTTTATCGCGATGCTGCAGGAGGCCGCAAGAGACCCGAGTGTCATTTCCATCAAAATGACGCTCTACCGCGTCGCGGAAGAGCACAGCCAGATCATTGAAGCTCTGACCGAGGCCGCGGAGAACGGAAAAGAAGTCATCGTCATGGTGGAACTCCGCGCAAGGTTCGATGAGGAAAACAACATCGATGTTTCGCGGCAGCTTCAGGAAGCGGGATGCCAGATTATTTACGGGTTGGAAAAATATAAGGTTCATTCCAAGCTGACGCTGATCACCAAGATGACCGAGAACCGCGGCTCTTTCTATTACACACAGATCGGTACGGGAAATTATAACGAAAAGACAGCGAAGCTGTACACAGACTTTGCCCTTCTCACGGCGAATCAGGAGCTGGGAGCTGAAGTATCCCATGTTTTCTCCGACCTTCAGAAGGGAGAAACCGTCGAAGAGATCCAGCATCTTCTGGTTGCGCCGAAATGCATGCAAAACCGGATTCTGGACATGATGGACGAACAGATCGTTCTCGCGAAGCAGGGAGATCCGGACGCGTACATCGGCGCGAAGATCAATTCGCTGACGGATAAGAAAATCATTGAAAAAATCATTGAAGCCAGTCAGGCCGGCGTAAAAATCGATCTGATCGTCCGCGGCATCTGCTGTCTCCGTCCGAAGGTTCCCGGATATACAGAGAATGTGACGGTCATCAGCATCGTCGGCCGTTTTCTGGAGCATTCCCGGATCTATATTTTCGGAAAAGGCGATCATTCAAAAGTATATATTTCATCCGCGGACTTCATGACCCGAAATACAGTACGGCGGGTAGAGGCCGCTGCGCCGGTTTACGATCCGGACGTAAAGAGCCAGATTCTCCGGATGTTCAGCACAAAACTGCGGGATGACGAAAAGGGAAAAGAGCAGGATGAGAACGCGGTCTACCATGACCGGAAGCTCAGCGATCCTCCGATGAACTCCCAGGAATATTTCTACCAGCGCGCATATGCGCTGGATCCAACGCTTCCGGAAAGCGAAAAGCATTAAAATTTCCTTTTCCGCAGTTCTTTTGAAAAAAGTATTTCTCCCTAAAAAAGAGACGGTTCCTGGTGGAGCCGCCTCTTTTACTTCATATTCTACTGAAAAATCTTTAAAAAACTGCCCTTCCAGCCGCGCCAAAATACCGCTTCGTCAAGACCGCTCTTGTTCTTCCGCCTTTTCTTTTTTCTTCTTCTCTTCCTCCAGAAGCTCTGTATAGATCTTCTGGATTTCTTCTGCAGAGAATCTGTATTTCTTCCCGCAGAAATGGCAGCGGATCTCTTCATCCTTCCTGTCTTTCGCAATGTTCCCGATTTCATCCTTCCCGAGAAGCTTCAGCGCGCGTTCCACGCGATCCCGGCTGCAGTTACAGTAGAAGCGCACCGGGATTCTTTCCGTAATTTCCACATCAAATCCATCCAGCACCCGCCGAAGAAGATCTTCCGGCGTCATTCCGCTGTCCAGCATCTCTGTCACGGAAGGAATCTCCCTAAGATTCGATTCCAGCTTAGAAATCGTCTCTTCGGAAGCGAACGGAAGAAGCTGAATGATGAATCCTCCCGCCTGCCGGACCGAAAGATCCCGGTCCACCAGAACGCCCAGCCCGACGCTCGACGGAATCTGCTCCGATTCCGCGAAATAATACGTTAGATCGTCCGCAATTTCCCCGGAATGAATCGCAACCTGCCCGTTATAGGTATGATCCCTGTCCATATCCCGGATGACAGACAAAGTCCCTCTTCCGACGGCTCTTCCTACGTCCAGATGATGCTCCGGCTTCTCCGGCAGCACTACGAGAGGATTCTGCACGAATCCCTTTACATCTCCGTGATTATCCGCGGTAACCGTGATCCCACCGATCGGACCGTCCCCGCGGAACCGGATCGTAAGAAGTCCGTCCGGATCTTTCAGCATATCGCTCATCATAAGTCCGGCCGCCATTGTTCTTCCAAGAGCCGCCGTCGTAAGCGGGGTGAGGCCGTGCGCTTTTCTGGCATATTCTGTAAGATTCCGGCTTGTCACCGAAAAAGCCCTGAGTTCCTTATTCGCCGCCAGCGCCCGGACCATGTAGTCCTGACCTTCGAAAACTTTACCGTTGTCATCAGACTCTGAAAGCGGCATATCCATTCTGCTGTTTTTTCCCTCTGACATGTATCTGCCCTCCGATGCTAATCCATATCATCGTAACTTTCTTTCATCGTGCTGAGATGCGAATACAGCATATAAGCAGCACGATGCGGATTTTTCTCGATGATCGCGTCATAAATTGCCTGGTGCTCTTTTACAGTAACATCGAGAAGACCCTTCCGCACCAGGGAGTGAAGGCTGAAAATCCGCATCTGCTGCCGGATTTCATTCTCAATATTGTTGATTCTCTGTGAATGCATCGCAGAAATCAGCAGTTTATGAAACTCCATATCAATCTTATAGAAATCTTCCGCAGAAATCCCATCCGCAACTGATTTTTTCTGAAGTTCAAGGTTTTCCTTTATATCCTGAAGAATGGCAAACTCTTCATTCTTTCCATATTCCTTCGTGAGTATAAAGCAGGCGTATCCTTCCAGCGCGCAGCGGATCTGATAAATATCTTCTATATCCTGTTTCGAAAGTTCCGCAAGCCGGAATCCCCGGCTCGGGAGTATCTCAATAATTCCATCGCTGCTGAGCCGCTGCATCGCATCACGAATCGGCGTCTTAGACATCCCCAAGTTATTCGCGAGACTATTTACAGAGTAAATTTTCCCCTCTTCGAATTTTCCCTCCTCCACCATCTCATAAATTTTTTCATACGCTTCATCCTGAAGCATCGTTATCTTTTTCATGCATCCATCTTTCTGTCATATACGAAGGCTTCTTGAAAATCGTTTCCTTTTTCATACTATACCACAAAACGATCCGAAAAATGACCGCTCTTTCCCGGATTCTTCACACACTGTCAGCCTGATTGACCCATGATACCTTATCCCAGAACAACGAAAAAAGCAGCCGCAGAAACGGACAGATTCCTACCATTGGAAATCTTCCTTTCCGAAGCTGCTTTCTTCGATTTCTTTATCTACTCTCGATATACTTGTTTCTGGCTATTTGATATATACAAACCCCTAAACTGTAAACTCCTGTTTATGACCCAAAAGACGCTGCTTAATCGGCATCTTGTCAAGAGCTCTCTTGATATTCCGATCCCAGAAATCCCAGGTATGTCCGCCCTCTTCTTCCAGGAACTCGATGTCTGTGCGGTCTTTCAGCTCTTCATAGAAGTGTTTGTTTTCCGCGTACATGAAATCCTGCTGCCCGATCGCGACGAACATAGGCGGAAGCTTCACTCCGGCGCCCAACTGTTCTTTCGCACGGAATAAAATATCATCCGGGCCGTTTTTCGGATTCTTATTGTCGAAAGTCATAAGGCGCTCTGCAGGAGAGTACAGATCTTCCGATTTAAACATTGTCTCTACGTCAACCACGCCGGACAGACTCGCGGCGTACGCATACTGATCCGGACACTCGATCGCCGCTTTCAGTGCGCCGTAGCCGCCCATCGAAAGTCCCGCAATAAATGTATCCTTTTTCTTCTGCGATACCGGGAACATATTGCCGATAATAGCAGGAAGCTCTTTCGTCAGATAATCGAAATAGTTATACCCATGCGGCTGATTGATATAGTGTCCGCGGTACGTTGTCGGCATAACGACCACAAGTCCCATATCCATGACATACTGTTCGATGTTCGTAAAGCGGATCCATCCAGTCTGATCGCGCATGATCCCATGAAGAAGATAAAGCACCTGATACGGCGGCTTAATGATATCCCGAAGTTCTGCCGGCGTCCGGCTGCAATTCTGCGGATAAATAACTTCAAGACCCGTATCAATCCGGAGTGTATCCGAATACATTTCAATATGCATCGAAGGCATATTTCATTCCCTCTTTTCTCACTGAACAGACAAAGTCTGTCTCTCTGAATTTAGAAACTGTTTTAATAATTATACTCTTTATTCTTCTGCTGCCTTCGGATATGTTCCGTCCGCTTTGTCCCGGTGTATTCTCATCGGAACTGTGATGAACAGAAGATAAATCAGCACCGGCGCCGAAATCAGCGTGAACAGCGTATAACCCTTACTGATAATCGCAAGAATTCCAAAACGGGACAATGCGACAGCGACCAATGTAATAACAATACCGACAACCGCACGGCGAACTTCCGGCGACTGGTTCTTCATTGCGTTCTTTCCAAGCGCAATCTGGAACCGCTCGCTGACGCCGAACAGCATCGCAACACCGGTACTCAGCATAGCCGCAATGGCAATGACAGTATAGATGTACTGCGCCCAGCTTCCGGCTCCGATGGTTTTCTGCATCGTCCAGAGCATCGGAATCGGCTGCTTGGTGATTTCCGGCATACCAGCCGCAAAAAGAACCGTGCACATTGCTGTTCCGCCGCCGCAGAGAATCGCGGTTAAAAGAGCGCCGACCAGAGACTGTTTCTTTGTCGTAAGATGATCCTTGCAATACGGAACGGTCGCGTTCGCACCGCAGGTATAAAGAATAACGACCGACATCATGATAACCCAGGCATATCCTGTGGAGAATCCATAATCCTTCGGCGTCGTTTTCTCCGCCATAAATTCGGATGCTCCAGGCCAGCACTTGCCGATTCCGATCGAGAAAATGAAAATTACAATCGCGATAATCAGGATGGTAAGAACATTTCCCAGCTTGGATACGAGATCCGCGCCTTTCAGCGTCAGCGCGATCATGACAATTGCGAAAATAATAGTTCCTGCGATATTCGGAAGGCCAAGCATCTGCTCCATGATGGTCGCCGCAGCAGAGATCATACCGGATACAACCAGCAGAATCTGCACGATCGAGAATACATCCTTAAAAATACCAAGCGCCTGGCGAGCAACCGGATTCTTATAGATCATATCGGACTGCTCCCGAAAATCGCCCGGTCTGTAAATACGGTTGAATTCAAACGTCATCCAGCACCAGAAGAATGTCAGCACCGCGACAAGAATCGGAGCTACTAATACACCGACCCATCCTTTCGTAAGAAAGTAGGATACGGTCTGCGTCCCGGCGGCAAATCCAGGGCCAACGTAACTGGAGAACATAAGCGCGCCGATTGTACATCCGACCGCCAGCGTTCCTCCCTGTTTTTTCTCACTCATTCCTTCACCTCGTAAATAACAATCCCATTAATAAACGAATGGCAATGTCAAATAATTTTACAAATCACTGTAAGTTACAAAGAAATAGCAGCTGCTAACCGACATACCGATATACCGGTACTTCTTGCACTCATTATATAAACACTTAATCTTGTTTGTCAAGACGTACATTCAAAAACATACTTTCCCGACCGTTTAGTTCATTAGAGTGTATTTTGAATTGACAAAATCGGTTTCGTAACGTACTATGTATTCAACCGATATACCAGTATATCTTATTATTGCATCACGATTTAAACATTAAAGAACATTTAAATCAAACGAGGTGCAAGGTCTGAATAAAAAAGGAGAGCAGTCAATGAAACTGATGCACACCAAGCTCCCGGATTTCATCAAGAAGATGTATGTCGCCGCGAGCAAAGAATATCCGCAGAAAACCATGAAGTTAAAGGGACTGGAAAACTTGCGCTCCGCAAAGCTGCAGTCGCTTCGCACCGGACGAATTGAAAACGCCGTTGCAGAACTCGCGCATCGGGAAGATATCGAGCATATTGAGGTCGATGTCCTTCCTAGAATTCCTGAAACGATGCATACGGTCGTCGTAAAGGGGCAGGATCGGAACGGAACAACAAAGAAAGTCATTCTTGAAGTCATCAATATTCTCCATCCGACGGAGGAAACTGAATTTGACGGATGCGATGATATCGAAGACCGCCGGCCTCCTCTTGGCCTTCATTAATCGGCTGTTTACAAGGGGTTTCCAACAGAGAAAGGATAAATGCAGATGAAATATAAAGTAATTCCGGAAGGAACCATCGACGGAAAGATCATGCCGGTCACCGTCGCTTTTCTGGACGTGAAGGAAATCGAAAAGAGCGGAATGACGCAGGATGAAGCGATCATCGAAGTCGGAAAGAAAGAAGAAGGACCGACCGCGATCAATATCTTCGATCCCAATGCGGTAACAACAACAAGCGACGGAATTCTGGCAGAAGGCGCCATCGTACGGATGGGCGCTTCTGACAAAGGAAGAGTGAATAAGGAATTCGGTATTCTGCCTATGTATCATATGCCTTACAGCGAAGAACTGATCAAAAAAGAAACGCATATGATTCAATGGAAGAAGCTGTATCCGGACCGCAGCCTGTATCGAGGACCGGATCCGGCCGACAAAAAAATTCCGGTTCATAATGTCGTCATCAGCGGAAGAGCATCCAACAACAACTCCGCAACGGAAATGATGAACATTGTAACAATGGACGAGGTGCTGTTCCCGATTTTAGGGCAGCTGGAGTGCCTTCATCATGGAGACCTTCTGGTCGGATATACCGGAGAAACTGTTTCGGTCGGAATCGGTATGACAATTGCTGAAAAGTTTGGAAGAGTTTTCCCTCATCCGCAGTTCTATGCCGGCCAGACCGCGCACGGCTCCGGCGCATATGCGAAAACATTAAAGCAGTGGATTCCGATTATCGCCTGTGATAAAAAAGTCATTGCCAAACTGACGATCCGGGCGATAGAATGCGGGTGTGTTCCAGCAAGAGACATCGGCTGCTCCCCGGTTGTTCTTTCCATCGCGCGGGCCATGGGCACGGAAATCGATTATGACAATATCTCCGATAAAGCGCAGGAAGAGCTGGACAGCGTCGGCTGCACGAAAGAATGGATGCATGAAACGCAGCACCTTTCAAAAGAAGAAGTCATCGACAACGCCGATGAAATCCTTCCGGGAATTTATGACGGCAAAAAACATAAAGCGGATGAACTGCTGATCGAAAAAACGATTTAACCGCATGCAGAAATCCTATGACATCGAATGCCGGATGCCGGCCGGAGCTTTTTCATAGTATCCCGCCGGCATTCAGTCTCTGTAACGAAGGAACAATTCCATGATAACTGAAATATTCAAACCCGAAGAGACCAGAGAGTATCATCAAATCATATTAACCGGTTTTCTCAGCAAAATTCCCTTCGCTCTTGGAATTCTTTATCCTCCGGAGCGGGAAACAGAAGTGCAGGAACAGCTTCGGTCTTTATCTTCGCAGAACATCGGCATCGATCCAATTGATCCATGGGATGGTCCAGGCCTCGACCGGAAGCTGTCAGGCCTCCTGAATCAATCCGCTTTCATCGGCCTGCCCGCGGCAGTCACAGCCTGTGCCTGGAAATGCGGCCCGAGAGCGGGAAGTGTGATCGGTCTGGCTGGAAGCGCTGATTTTTCCGCAGACGAGAACGTTTCCGAGGTTTCACCCGGTCTATGGTGCGGTGCGTACCCGGGAGGCCCCGGATATCTGATTGCCGCAGACCGGAAGAAGGCTCTCTATGTAGACCAGGAAATATCTGTCGCGCACACACTGGGAACGGATCCCCTTCCGGCTTTTCTTAAAGCATGTGAAAAGGAAAAAATTAAAACATACCTTTTTGTCACCGATGGAAGCGGTGGAGACGGTCTGATCGCGGCATCCGCATTGAACGGGAAAAAACTGGAGCATCTCCCGCCTGCCTATCCGCAGACAGAAAATTAAAAGAAAGAATGAACATGAAAAAACAGATCATTGTGCCGCGGCTTCTCCGCGTGCATCAAAAATTTAATACCGACAGGATTTCGGATATTCCCGCCCGGGTGAGAGAAGAGCTGGACAAATTGAATCTGGATGTAGCGGGAAAAAGAATCGCCATTACCGCCGGAAGCCGGGGTATATCCAAAATTGATGTGATCCTCCGCACGGCGGCAGACTGGATTCGTTCGAAGAACGGCATCCCCTTTCTGGTTCCTGCGATGGGAAGTCACGGCGGCGCAAACGCAGAGGGCCAGCTGGACGTTCTGAAGGGATATAACATTACGGAAGAGACGATGGGATGCCCGATTCTTTCTTCCATGGACACGGTCGAATTAGGGAAAACCGCGAATGGTGCGACCGTATATTTCGACAGAAACGCCTATGAATCGGACGGAGTCCTTGTCATTAACCGTGTAAAACCGCATACGGACTTTCTCGCGGAGCATGAAAGCGGATTATGCAAGATGGTTGCCGTCGGTTTGGGAAAAGAACGTGGATGCAGTCAGATGCATTCCTTCGGACTTGCGGAGACAATTCCTCAGTCCTGTGAAATTTCTCTGAAGAAAGCGCCGATTCTGGCAGGCTTAGCGATTGTAGAAAATTCGAAGGACGAAACACACACCATTGAAGGAGTTCCGAAAGAACATTTTATGGACCGGGATGCGGCGCTGTTAAAGCTCTCCAAGAGCCTTGTTCCAAGCCTTCCCGCAGATCATCTGGATGTTCTGATCGTGAAGGAAATTGGAAAGATGTACAGCGGAACAGGGATGGACACGAAAGTCATCGGGAGAATCCGCGTACGCGGTGTTCCGGAGCCGGAAACACCCGATATCAAAACCATCGCCGCGCTTCGCATGAACGAGCATTCCTATGGAAACGCCATCGGAATCGGCCTCGCGGATATCACAACGGAAAAGCTGGTCCGGCAGATTGACCGGAAAAGCATGTATTCCAACCTTCTCGCGACGACTTTCCTGGAACGCGGCAAAATTCCTGTATACTTCCATACAGAAAAAGAAGCCATCCGCCAGGCCTTTCTGGCGGCAGCGGGCGGCGCGCCGAACGACATCGCGATTGTCGAAAACACCCTTCATATTGAAAACCTGATTGTTTCGGAATCGGTTTATGAAAAGAGAAAGGATTCGCTGGATGTGCTGGAGAATGATCTCCGCATGGAATTTGACGATGACGGAAATCTTCTGATCTAATTCTATAAATGGAAAATGTGCCGCATGGAATGCTTTTGTCTTTCCGTGCGGTTTTTCTTTCGCAGCACAAATTTTCCGCATCCAAGCCATGCGCTCATATCTCACCCGGATTCTTCGAACCATCCGCGAAATTTTCTGCTATACTGAAATATATGATGTGTAAAACTACTTTCAGCATCGCCTTTGCGATGCATGATAATGCCGGAGTTTATCGCACAGCGAAGCGAAGAACAAATGCGCCGGCTCCAGGCTGCATGCAAAGATCCGTCCGTGGCCGCTTCCTACGGTTGGGAAGAAATCGAACCTGCATCCCCCATTCCCCGCCCTATCCACGACGTAGTCTGCGTCGGCGTCAACTATCTGGACTATTCGAAAGAGATCAATTCCGGAAAAGACGTCATCTCCATCCGAAGAGAGAATCATATCATCTACTTCGGAAAGCGCGCCAGCCGGATTTTAGGAGACAAAGGCACTGTATATCCGCTATTTTCTCTGGACAAAAAAACAGACTGCATGATCAGCGATGTAAACGAGATCATTTCCGATTTTTCCGCTGGAATCACGCTGGAGCCAGGCGACATCATCGCTACAGGAACTCCGGCAGGAGTTGCGCTCGGAATGGAGATGCCTGAATATCTGAAATCCGGCGATGAGGTCGTATCTGAAATCGAAGGAATCGGCACACTGAAATTATATATTCGTTAAAAAAACGAAGAAAGATAAAAGCCGCATACCCGGGCAGCACTTCGGGATGCGGATTTTTTATATTTATATTATCCTTACAGAATACTGGCCGCCCAAAGCCGCCGGCAGCCTTACCGATACACCTGCATCGAAGCCCAGAGCTGCTCCTGATACTGATCGACAATCCGGGTCGGCGAAATAATGCGGACCTTGGCGCCGAACTGAAACACCCAGCTGAAGAAGGTCGGCGATGCGTATACCTTCACAAAAGCGCGAAAAGTTTTGGACGACCATTTTCTTGTCTCTACATTTTCTCCAAACTGATCGACGACGTGACGCATCATCTCATTATCGCATTCCAGCGTTACTTCGACCGGATCGCCCGGAAACATATGGAAAACCTGACTTGCATAAGAATCAATCGAAAAATCCTCCGGCGGCGGAACCTGCTCCTCATCCGTAATTTTAAGGTTTACCATCCGGTCTACTCGGAAATGGACGATTTTCTGGTATTTCTCAGACCAACCGACCATATAATACCGGTCATCATCCCAGAGCAGCGTATAGGGACTGTTCAGATACACTTCCCCGTCATGCCGGAGCACCCGCTCCTTCTTCGGAGAATAATCGTAATACTGAAACGTTACTTTCCGCTTGTCTCCGATCGCGTCGTTCACCGCGTCAACGGTATAGTAAATATCCTCATTCACCGGTTTGCTCGGGCTGTCTGTATAGATATAGCGTACCAGCTTCTGCGCCTGATAACGGCTGGTAAGATGCATCAGCTTCTTGATCAGTTCCTTGCTTTTTTTCTTTGTAATAAACCGGGAACAGGAAACCGCATCGATCAGAAGCTTTATTTCCGGGACCTCGAACGTCCGCAATCCCATAAAATAGGAGTTATAGTAACTGCGGGAAGTCACAATATCATACCCTTCTTCCACCAAAGCGTCGATGTCGTCCTTCACCGTCTTCCGGTTCGCATGGGTGTCCCAGTGGCGTGTGAGATCCACAATCTTTTTTGTGGTTACCTTATGTTCCTCATCTGTATATGTCTCAAAGTATTTCAGAAGCTTCAGAAGCCTGGTTTTATTCTGTTTCGCCCGGCTTTCCGATGCTGCCGCTGTCGATGCTGCCCGCTGCTGCTCTTCCCGCATGTCTCTTTACCTCCGATCGATCCGGTCTCTCTGTTCCAGCTGTCTTATTACTCGTATCAGGATAGTAAGTAATTCCGTTTCTATTATCATACGAAAAAACCCGCGGATTTTCAATGAATCCACGGGATATTGCGTCATTTTTTATCCAATTTATTATTCATCCGGACGATTCGAAACCTAGAAGCAGTTCCGAAGCACCTCCGGTGACGGTTCTGTATTCGTAATCTTTCCAGTGATAAAATACGCGAGCCCGCCCGCAATCAGTCCGAAGACGATTTCGTGTATATGAAACGGCGCAATTTTCACCTGGTTAAAGAACAGGAATACCGCGAGACCGATCAGAATCGACGCGATGCAGCACTTCGCATTTCCCTTTTTCCAGTAAAGACCGCCGACGAGAGGCCAGAAGAACGTCGTCTCCAGCCCGCCCATCGCAAACAGGTTGATCCATACGAGAATGCTCGGCGGATTGAGAGCCAGAAGGAATACAATCACACCGAGAACCGCCGTTGTAAGAAAGCTGTAATTTTTCACTTTCTTTGTCATCGAAGCGGCTTTCGCCTCTGCAATCTCCTGCTCTACCGAATTTGAAATTTCCTCCGCCTCTTTCTTCTCTTTCCGGATGTAATTCACATAAATATCCTTAATCAGCGTCGCGGACGCCAGAATCAGAAGGGAATCCACCGTCGACATGACAGCGGCCAGCGGAGCCGCCAGGAAAAGGCCGCCCGCCCATGTCGGAAGATAATGGAGAACGATATACGGAATGACCGCGTCGGTGCTCTTTACAGCGCCGTTTGAAATGAGAGGGCCCGTAAACGCGCCGATGAAATGCATTCCAATCATCAAAATGCCGACGACGACCGTTCCGTAAATCATCGCGCGGTGCATCGATTTCGTATCCTTAAAACTCATCGACCGAACCGCCGTCTGCGGAAGACCGATCACAGCAAGTCCGACCAGAATCCAGAACGAAATTCCGTACCCCGGCTGAAGCGCGATGACGTCTTTCCCGTACTTTCCTTTGCCGATTAAATCCCATCCGGGGTTCATCTGACTGGTTTTCTCCACCAGATGGCTGAATCCGCCGCCTGCCCGGATGACAAAGAAGATCAGTAGGAAGGTTCCGATCGTCATGATGATTCCCTGCACCGTATCGGTTAATACAACTGCCCGGAAACCGCCGACCGCCGTATAAAGAATAACCACCGCAGCGAAAATCAGAAGCGCTGCCCAGTACGGAACCCCCGTCACCGTCTGAAGAAGCGTCGCGCCGCCGATGAACTGCGCGATCATCTGTGTAATAAAGAAAACGACCATCGCGACGCTGCATACGATCACAACCGCCGCCGACTGATAACGCGCGCGCAGGTAGTCCGAAATCGTCACCGCGTCAATTCTCCGAGCGATCATGCCCAGTTTCTTTCCAAGCACACCCAGCGTCAGGAACGCGGTTCCGATCTGAATCGCCGCGATCCAGGACTGTGTCAGTCCGAACGATGCCGCAAGACCAGGCCCTCCCAGAAAGGAGCTCGCGCTTGTGTACGTCGCAACCAAAGTCATCGCGAGGACAAGTCCTCCCAT
This sequence comes from Eubacteriales bacterium, assembly GCA_029098205.1. Taxonomy (GTDB): domain Bacteria; phylum Bacillota; class Clostridia; order Peptostreptococcales; family Anaerovoracaceae; genus Aminicella. The sequence continues at coordinate 15,248 of JAQXNW010000002.1, forward strand.
CGACCGGCCTCCTGCAAAATATTCATCCAGAAAGCTTCCGCCCTGCTTCCTGGCCGAAGACCGGCTCGACCAGATTCCGACTCCGACATTCACCAGCATATAGCAGATCAGGATTGCCAGGATCTCAATCTGTTTTGTACTCATGCCCGGCCTCCTTCCTTGTTTTCTTCCGAATCATCCTCAAAATCGTCATCTTCCAGACTGAAATTGACGAATACCTTCTTCAGAAGAAAAACTACACCGATCACCGCGACGGCAAAGACGCCGGGTACGCTGAGCCACCACCAGAGCGGCAGACTCAGAATCCGTACAGACACCCTTCCGGACAGCCCGTACGCGAATCCAACGTGCCAGACAAAGCAAACCGCGAACAGGATCAATGTCGCTTTCGCTTCTTTGTGGATCTGCCTCTCTTTCTCTTCCCTTGTCATTTTCCGCATAAATGCCTCCATCCATTTCGCAATTTTTCCCGCCAAAGAAAACGCGCACAGCCCGGGATCCGAAATCCAAAACCCGAAACCCGACACCAAAATCCGGATCCGAAATCCGGAAACCGAAACCCGCATTATTTCCAGCAGGAAGAAAAACAAAAATCCGGCGGGCGGACATTCCGCGCACCGGATGGATTGATCTCATATCGCAATTATACAATGCGAATAAAATACTTCGATAAACGCTCCTTTTCTTTCCCCTCATCCAGCCCTCTTCCCATACGGAAGAAAGTACCGGCAAAGGCTCCGAAGGAACTTCTGTATCTGTATTCGCTTTTTCAGTAAATGGTATAGTTCTGAATGAGATACTGTCCATCAACGGTCAGTATATCAAAGAACTTTTTCTTTGTAAAGAAAGAAACCGAGAAACAGATTTCCTGTTTCCCAGTTTCACCGCTATGCCGCTCTGCCGCAACCCGGCCGCATCCCGCTGCAATGCTATTTATTCTTAATCGACGCGGTCTTGAAGATGATCTTGCTGTCGCCTTCCATGCCCTTCTTCACGCCGCCGATAAATACCGGATTGTTCGAAGCGCTCTGGAGCGCCTTCGCGCGGCTGATCAGATCCTCAAGCTGATTATTATTCATAGAATCGATCAGTTTGTCGATTCCGTCCTCATCGAATGCCTGAATTCCGGCATCCAGTTTTCCAACGCCTTCATCCAGCTGCTCAGCGCCGCTGCTGAGCTTCTTCATTCCGCTGACAAGCTGCTCAGATCCTGCATACGCGGAGTTGACGCCCGCGATGTACGCTTTCACGCCTTCTGTATACTGAATCACCTGATCCAGTTGTGTCTCCGCGGATTTCAGCGCTTTCGCCGTTTCCTGCGGATTGGACTTCGTCGCTGCTGCCATGGCCGCTAACGCGCGGACATCTGCGGACGGGTTTGTTTCCGCGGAAACATATCCCTGGAAGATCTGCGCTGTCTTAAGAAGCTCTGTCGCCTTCGACTGATAATTGCTGAGCGTCTGTAGATCCAGTCCGGCCGGATTCGAAGCTCCGCCCTGCTGCGCGATCATCATCTCCGTGCAGACAACCGCGATCTGCTGCTGTCCTTCTGCGGAGGATGGGTCAAACGTCGCGCCCTGCGCCGCATAAGCCTGCATCAGCTTCGCTGCGGCCGCCTGCTGGTACGACGAATTCGATACAGCGGCGCTGACAGCCTGCGCTGTTTTCGCTTCCGTTCCCGCATTCACAATCGCTGTCTGAAGCTCTGCTTCGGTCGGGTTAGTCTTCCCGGACGAAGCCAATGTGTTATACGCTCTGGCAAGAATGATATTCTGCTGCGAAGTGTCGGTCACACCCTGCTGGGAAAGAAGACCACGAAGCGTCGATTCCGCCTTTGATACAGCCGCGGAAGTTACTCCGTTTAATACAGTCTTATAGTAATTCGAACTGGATGAATTCGGGGACAAAGTATATTTTGCCGCTTCCTCTTCGCTCATCCCGGATTCTTTCAGCTGATTCTGAAGTTCCTTCGTCGCCATGCTGAAAACACTTGTCTTAAGCTGATCGGTCGCCTTCGAAAGCGTCGATCCCTTCTGGCTGAGCGTCGAAAGCCCACTGTTCAGAGCCTCCGCACCCTGAAGGATTTCTTTCGTTCCGGATGCAAGCTCCGAACTTCCTTCCTTCAGTGTCTTCGCGCCGGAAACCAGTTCGTTGGATGCTTCATCCAGCTGCTGAATTCCGCTCTTAAGCTGCTCCACTTTCTCGTTCAGAGAACCTGTGGAAAGATCCGCGCTTCCAAGAGCCTCCGAAAGAGCGACGGTATAGGTTCCGTCCAGCTTGAAATTTTCCGCTGTCGCGGTAACCACGACGCTTTCTGGAATATTGACATCGGTCGCATTCAGCTTCAGAGAATCCGCAAGTCCCGGGAACGCGATGCCGAGGCAGACTGTCTTGTCTCCGTCATTCACCGCCTTGCCGTTGCTGATCGTTACATCCTTAAAATTCGAATTGTCCAGAACCAGACCGCTCGCCATCGTGTACGGATGATCAATCGAATAGGACTTTCCGTCCACGCTGACATTTTCTTTCTTGTTTACCGTATAATCGAAATGAATTTCGACCTTTCCGGATTTTCCAGCGATCGTTTTCGCGCTGACTTTCTGGCCGTCAAGATAATAGGAAACCTTGACCGTAACCGGCACATCCTCTGTCGGTGTTCCCTGATACGTAATGTCGTTTCCCTTCGCATTCCAGACAAGCGTATTTCCGTCTCTTGTATATTTTTCCTTGCCGGAGGTATTCTTGATATTCTTCAGCGTGGAATAATCCTTGATCTTATCGGAATCCTTCCCGTTGCGGAGCCAGGAAGAAACCGCGGTATCCGTAACATTCCCATCTGCGTCCATCACGACGTACGTCGTCTCATCCTTCGCGTTGATTCCAGAATAATCCTTCTGAGAAATCAGATTCGGATACGTGGACTCGACCTCTTTCTGCGTTTTCGTCTGCTTCGAAGCGTCGCCCGCGGCGTAGGACTTCGGCGTACCGAGCACGGACACGCTGACCATCGTCGTAACGCAAAGTACGGCGGCGAGTCCTGCAATTCCTGCTTTCCTGGCGCCTTTACTCATCTTTCGCATTGTTCCCTATCTCCTTTCGATAATCCAATCACTCTTTCACTTGCTTCTCTTCTGTATGAATACCCGCTTTCGCGAGATCTTTCTTTCGAAGTCCCTTCGTCGTCCTCGTAATAATCCCGTCAAAGGCCATGAAGAAGGACGGAAGAACAAGAATAACCATAAGCATACTGATGATCGCGCCGCGTGCCATCAGCTGGCAGAACGTACTGATGATACCAATGTTCGAATAAATTGATACGCCGAACGTCGCCGCGAAGAAGCACAGCGCGCTGACCATAATCGAAGGAATCGACGTTCTCGCCGCAATCTCGACAGATTCGTGCTTGCTCTTTCCGGACATACGCTCCGTCTTGTATCTCGTCGACATCAGAATCGCGTAATCAACCGTCGATCCAAGCTGAATGGTGCTGATGCAGACCGGAACGATGAACGGAAGCTCAAGTCCGGTGAATCCCGGTATTCCAAGATTGATGTAAATCGCAAGCTCGATGACTGCAATCAGTATGAACGGAAGCACCGCCGACTTCAGTACAAAGAATATTATGAAGAACACGGCAACCATGGACAGAATGCTGACGACCTTGAAATCCCGATCGGTCGTCTGAATCAGATCCTTCGTAGCAGGTCCCTCTCCGATCACGGTCGCGCTCTTGTCGTATTTATGAACAATCCGGTTGATCCGGTCAATCTGCTGGTTGCATTGATCCGTGGACACCGCATAGGACGAATTCACAAGGATCAGCTGATGCTTCTGGGTGATCAGCTGTCCCTCCAGCGTATCCGGGATCATATTTCTTGGAATCGCCGGGCCCAGAAGGGCATCTACGCCAAGGACATTCCGAACGCCCGGAACAGCTTCGATCGCCTCGCTCATATCCCGGCCATCCGTTCCGGAAAGATTCGAATCCGCGATGATCATATGCGTGGTGCTGATTCCGAAGTCTTCTTTCAGTTTCTTATTCGCGGTCAGGAACTGCGTATCGGATTTCGAAAGCGATTTCGAACTGGATGTAATCATCTTCGTGAAATCATAAACAACCGTCTTATTGTTATATCCGTATACCGCCGGAATAATCAAAATCGCGAAAATGACGATGTAAATCGCATATCTCTTTGTCAAACCGTCCGCCAGCTTCTTCATATCCGGAAGGAGCGAACGATGACGGGTCCTGCGCACCAGCTTCTGGAAACAAAGAAGCATCGATGGAAGCACGGTAACACTTACGATAACTCCGAGCAGGCATCCCTTCGCCATAACGAGACCTAAGTCACGCCCCATCTCATACGTCATGAAGCAGAGAGCCAGGAATCCCGCGATCGTAGTAACCGAGCTTCCGGTTACGGATACCAGCGTCGCGTTAATCGCCTCCGCCATCGCGGTATCGTTATCCAGCCCCTTGTCCAGCTGCTCCGTGTAGCTGTGCCATAGGAATATCGAATAGTCCATTGTAACGCCGAGCTGAAGTACCGCGGCAATGGCTTTCGTAATGTATGAAATCTCGCCGAAGAATATGTTCGTACCCATGTTGTACAGAATCGCGAATCCGATGGATACGAGGAAGAAGATCGGAACCACATAGGAATCCAGAAGCAGCATCATCGCGATCAGAGAAAGTATAACCGCGACAGCGATGTACTTCGCTTCCTGTCCCTCACTCATATTCTTAAGATCAAGCACGAGCGCGCTCATGCCGGACACATAGCAGTCCTTCGTACAGAGATGCCGGATCTGCGACACCGCGTTCAGCGTCGGTTCCGCAGAAGTGTCTGAATCAAAGAACACAACCATCATGGATGCGTTCTTGTTCTTGAATGCCTTCTGCACTTCAGTCGGATACACGCTCATCGGCACGCTAGGGTCGATCACATCTTCCATATTAAGAACCGAATCAACGTGCTTTACATCCGCGATCTTGTTCCGAAGAGACCGCATCTCTCCGGTTTTCATATTCTCACAGACGATGATCGAAAATGCGCCCTTTCCGAATTCCTTCGAAAGCATTTTCTGTCCCTTCATCGTCTCCATGCTGTCCGGGAGATAGGTCAGCATATCGTAGTTGACCCGGGTTTTCGCCGCCCCGACAGCGGATGGGATGAGCAGCAGGATCGAGATTACAAGAATCACGAACTTGCTCTTCACCACTTTATGCCCAAAACCCATATTCTACTCCAATCCCATTTTCTCTCACACCTGCAAAAAACAGAAATAACGGCTAGGATAAAAACTGACCAAACGTCACAATTCTATCCAACATGAAAAATAATAGCACTGTATTGACCATTGGTCAACATTTGTTCAACACTAAAATTTATTACAAATTTCAAAATTTGTATAATTTCATCATATTCCCATAATTTAGTAATTCATTAACGTTGATTTTTCAATGTTTTAACGCATTTTTCGCATCGCTTCAGGAAAGAGCACGAAACAGACTTCTTGACGAAAAATTTCTCGAATGGTAAGATAAATTCTGACGAACGGTCATTTTCTAGAAAGGAGGCAGGAATTCTGCCCGCATGCAGGCAGAATCGATTCGTATGGCAGAACCGCAGTTTCGTATAAATCATTCCATTCCGATTCCGGTCATAAAACCCCTCGGAAAGAACGACATCAAGAAAAAAAAGAAACGGGAAGATCTGATGAACAGCGCTTACGGCCTTTTCACAACCATCGGATATTCCCATACCACAATCCTTTCAATCGCTGTGAAGGCCGGCGTTGGAAAAGGCACGTTCTACAATTATTTCAAGGATAAGGAAGACATACGGAATCAGCTGATTCTGAGCCGCGCAACATCCCTTTTGAATAACGCGGTCGCACAGCTTCAGGAAACGCCGGAGCTTCCCAATATGACCTTCAGCGACAAGATTGTCTTTATTACAAATTACATTATCGATGCCTTTACGGAGGACACCGATCTTCTGAAACTGATTTCGAAATCACTCACCTGGAGCTTGCTCCGGGATCAGGGGAAGATGTCCGAACACGGTTCGGAAATCAGCCTTACAAGCTTTGTCGCAGAGGCTCTGAAGAACGAACATGTTCGGATGAAAAATCCGGACCTTACGATTTTTACACTTCTGGAGATGGCAAATTCCACCTGCTACAGCGTCATCCTGAACAAAGAACCTGTTGATATAGAACATTTCAAACCGTATCTATACCGGAACATTAAACTTCTGACCGAGGACGCGCTGGAACCGGAAGACTGAAATACGAAATTACCAACAGCGGCATATACCTGTCCCGGCCGCGCCACATCATCAAACACAGAAAAAGACTGCAAGGAAATGCGCAATTAAGTCCCGCGCATTTTCCCTGCAGTCTTTTTCCGATTCTTCATTCGCTTCCTGCATTATATTCAGTTTTTTCCGCTGAGATATGTCTGCATTCGCTGTTCATCCGGCCACTTTCGAAACAGAATCGGATTTTTTCCTGAGATGCACATACAGAACGATGCAGATTCCGTCTGACACGATCGACCCCATCGGCGCCGCGAATCCCATCGGGAGCAGCGTAGTTGGGAACATTTTCGAAAGGAAATAACTCGCCGGAATCCGGACGAAAACTGCCGATGTAATATTATGCACGAATGAATAAATCGAATGCTCCGCCGCGACAAAATATCCGCTGAAGCAGAAATGGATGCCCGCAAAGAATGTATCCACAGAGTACGACCGGAGATACTCCCATCCAAGCGACACGACGCGTGGATCCTTCGAAAAGAGTCCAAGGAAGAAACCTCCGGTGAACTGCATCAGCAGAGCCATGGAAATTCCGTATCCGCCCGCAATAATAAGCGCATAGCGGAGCGTCTTCCTCGCGCGGTCCGTTTTCCCTGCGCCAAGATTCTGCGACGCGATCGTCGAAATGCTGGAAAGCATGGAAGACGGCACAAGAAAAATCATGCTGATTAATTTTTCAGTGATTCCGACCGCCGCCGCGTCGTCCAGTCCCCGAAGATTCGCGATCATCGTAATCACAAGAAAGGAAATCTGGATCATCCCATCCTGCGCTGCCACCGGAAGACCGATCCGGATCAGCTTCTTCATGACCATCCGCGCGGGGCGGAACGCTTCCCGTGTCACCCGAAATCCCAATCCGCGGCGCTGGATCACCAGAAGAGAAACCCCGACGCTCACCGCCTGCGCGAGAATCGTCCCGTAAGCAGCTCCGGACGGTCCCATATCGAATCCGCCGATGAACAGATAATCGAGCGCGATGTTGACAGCGCAGGCGATCGCGACAAAGTACATCGGCGTCTTTGAATCCCCCAATCCGCGGAAAATAGAGCTGATGATATTATATGCCGTAATAAAGGGAATCCCCGCGAAGCAGATCCGAAGATATGCCCTGGTTCCGTAAACCGCGGCGTCCGGCGTCTGCATGACGGAAGCAATCGGCCGGACAAGAAGCAGAAGAAGCGCCGTCAGAACCGCCGAAAGCGCAAGAAACAGAACGACTGTATTCCCCACGGCTTTCGCCGCGTCTTCTTTTTTCTTCGCACCGACCGCCTGACTGAGTGAAACCGTGGTTCCCATTGCCAGACCGACGATGACCACCGTCAGCATATGCATGACCTGTGATCCGATGGAAACAGCCGTCGTCGCACCGGTTCCGTCAAACTGTCCGATGATAAAAAGATCTGCGAGCCCGTACAGTGTCTGAAGAAGATAGGAAAGAAAATACGGAATCGAGAAGCGGACGATATTTTTCCCAACGCTTCCTGATGTCAGATCATAGATCATGCATCCTCCGCCTTTCCGCCATCCAGCTGAACTCCATCCGGCTTAGCACCATCCGGCTGCAACTCCTGCGACCGAAGAAGCTTCGCGTATTCGCCGTTTTTCGCCAGTAGCTCGTCTCCTGTTCCCTCTTCAACGATCCGTCCGTTTTCGATAACGACGATCCGATCCGCATTCCGGACAGTCGCAAGCCGGTGCGCGATCACGAAGGAGGTTCTCCCTTTCATCAGGACGTCAAAGCTGCTCTGAATTCTTTGCTCCGTCACCGTATCGAGCGCCGACGTCGCCTCATCCAGAATCAGGATCTTCGGATCCTTCAGAAAGATCCGGGCGATGGAAATGCGCTGCCTTTGTCCTCCGGAAAGACGGGTTCCGCGCTCCCCGACATAGGTCTGAAATCCGTCCGGCATCAAAAGAATGTCCTCTTTAAGCTCCGCCTTCTCCGCAGCCCAGATGACTTCATCATCGGTCGCGTCCGGTCGGCCGTACCGGATGTTTTCCATGATGGTATCCGGGAAAATGAATACATCCTGCTGCACGATGCCGATGGCGCTCCGAAGCGAAGACTTCGTAACATCCCGGATATCCGTTCCATCAATCCGGATCGCCCCGGAAGTCACATCATAGAATCTTGGAATGAGCTGACAAAGTGTAGTTTTCCCGCCGCCGGAGGCGCCGACGACCGCGATCGTCTCTCCTCCGGACACATGAAGCTGAATATGCGACAGAACCTCCGGCCCTTCGCTGTACCGAAAGCTTACATCGTCAATATCGACGTCTCCTTCCTTCACGGCAAGCTTCTCCGCATTCTCTTTTTCCTTCACGTCCGGCTCCATCCGCATGATGCTGTCAAAGCGTACGAGCCCCGCGTACCCGCTCGCGAATACCTCCGCGAACTGCGAAAGTTTCCGAATCGGCGTGACGAATGTCGAAACGAAAAGCGTAAATGTGATGAGATCGATGTAATTCAGCCGTCCCTTCATAATGAGAAAGCCGCCGAACGCGATTACGACCGCCGGAAGAATTCCCATGAAAAATTCCTGCTCGGCATTAAAGAGTCCCATCGCGTGATAGAACCCCTTCTTCGCGACGCGGTATTCATCGTTCGCACTGTCAAACCTGTCTTTTTCTACCTCTTCATTCGCAAAGGCCTTCGCAGTCCGTATCCCGGAAAGACTGGATTCAATATCCGAATTGATCACCGCCAGCTTTCCCTTTACATTTTTAGACGCCTCCGACATATTCCGCCTTTGGCGCATCACGATAAAAAGGAAAATCGGAAGGAGAATAAATACGACAAGCGCGAGCCTCCATTCGATGGAAAACATCATAAAAAGGGCGCCTGCGATTGTAAGGACCGATATCATCAGATCCTCTGGTCCGTGGTGCGCAAGCTCCGTGATCTCGAACAGATCGCCCGTCAGGCGGCTTAGAAGCGCTCCCGTCCTGTTATGGTCGTAAAATTCGAAGTCCAGCGTCTGAAGATGCCGGAAAAGATCCTCCCGGATATCCGCCTCCACCAGGACGCCGAATGTATGCCCCCAGTACGTCATGACATAATAGCAGACCGCGCGGAGAACATAAGAAATCCCGACCGCCAGCATCACCGCGAAGAAAGCCTGGAACGCTCTCTTTGGAAGAAGCTCATACATGGCCTGCCGGGAAACCAGCGGAAAAGCGAGTTCAACCGCCGCCGCGATGACGGCGCAGAACATATCCAAAACAAACAGTTTTCGGTGCGGCTTGAAATAATGGAATAATGTTTTCAGCATACAGAAAAATTCCTGCCTTCTTATTGATTAGAACAATAAAACATAAATGTAATTTATTATGCCATATTCCGCCTTTTTCATGCATGCGTACTTTTCCGGAGCACTTTGGCAGGGTCCCTCTGTCAAAGAACTTTGCCCGGGCCACATCGGAGCCGCACTGTCCGAAATTTCAACCTCCTATCTTCCGCTCATTCTTTTTCTGCGCCTTCCAGAGATCAAAGCCTTCACCGTACCTATAAGAGAAGTGATAGAGCCGGCAAACAGGAACAGAAATCCGATGGGAATAAAGAAGAAGTTCTCATGCAGAATTCCATCCGCATCCACATATTCCACCGTGGTGCTCTTAAGGAAAAAGCAGAGGAATCCAATCAGCATCATTACAGTGCCGACCGCCAGGATCCTAAGCGCCGTCCTAAGCTTCGTATTCTCACTGCCGTCTTCAATCAGTTTTTCTGTCATATTATTCATTTCGTCCTTGCCTCCTAAGATCAGATCATCCAATGTTACCGAGAAAATACGGGACATGCGGATAATGATCTCGAGGTCCGGGAGATTTTTATTGTTTTCCCAATTCGATACTGCCTGCCGGGAAACGCCAAGTTTCTCCGCCAGCTGCTCCTGCGTCATGTTTTTTTCTTTACGCAGGGTTTTAAGCTGTGTGCCGAAATCCATCATTCACCATACCTGCTGGAATTCCCGTGAAAAGAATCCCATTTGCTATCTGCCTGTTCCGTTTTTCATGCGGCGGCTCTCATCTTGTGCACCAGACTTGATCCGTCAGCTCCCATAGTACTTTTCCGACTCGAATAGGACAAGCAAGTATCCCTTGCATCGCTGTTTTTACAGGAGGAAAGGACTTATTGCCATATCCGACCTGGTCTCTTGAGCGACCCTTGCATGGGTGGTTTCAGTCATCTCTCGTCGGTCCTTCGGATCTTGAGAGAAGCGAAACCACCTCAATTCTGCCGGTATGAGGGAACATATCGAAGGGGGCAGCTTTTTCGAAATGGTAGCCGCAGTCTATCAGGAAACGGATGTCCCGAGCAAAGGTAGCAGGCTCGCAGGAAACGTATACGATTTTTTCAGGTTTTACAGTACCGGATACCGCTTCCAGAAGCGATTCTTTGCATCCGGCTCTCGGAGGATCCAAAATGACGCAGTCTGTTTTCGAGAGATCGGGAATCGGAATTTTCGGAGCCGCCTCTTCCGCTGCGGACAGATCCGCAGCTTCTGATTCCGAAAGCGTACGGTGTTCCTTTGACGCATCCCTTCCTTCGGAAGATTCCTTAAATTTTTCCAGAAGATTCGTAAGAACTTCTTCCGCTTTCCCCTGATAGTAACGGGCATGCACAACCCGGTTGATCACAGCGCTTCGGTTCGCTCCGAGAATCGCGTCTTCATTCGATTCGATGCCGATCAGATGAATCGAATCCTTCATACGCTTCGAAAGATAAAGACCGATGGATCCAAGGCCGCAGTATAAATCCAGAACCCTGGCCCCTTCGGAAAGACCAGCGTATTCGTAAACCTTGCCGTACAGTTTCTCCGTTACTTCAGGGTTCACCTGCCAGAACGCGTCCGGTCCGATTTCAAACTTCGCATCGCCGATCCGGTCCAGAATCGTCCGCTTGCCGGCAATGTGCATCCATTTTGTTTTCCGCCCGTTCTCCGCGCGGAGCCATACACTCTCAAGACTCCACGCTGCACCGCTGTCCGGAATCTTCCGGCACCCGCCATTCGGAGCCGCATATATGGCTTCATCCAGAAGTTCACAGAGCCTCTCCGGATCCGGAATCCGGTTCCCGCGGATCCTGAGCACGGCCATAACATCTCCGGTCGAAAAAGAAGAGCGGACTGTAAGCTCCTTCAGGATGCAGCTTCCCCTCTTCGGGTCAAAGATTTCTCTTTCATATTCTTTCATATACGTCCGGACCGCCTCCGCAGCAGCATCCGCCGCCGGCGTCTGAATCCGGCACTCCTTCACATCAATCAGCCGATGCGATTTCCGGGCAAAGTAACCGGCAAGCGGTTTTCCAGCGCCATTACGCCCCCGGCTGTATCCAAGCTTCAGAACCGCTTTATTCCGGTAGCGCACAGGCGAAGACTCCGTTTTTTCAGTTTCGCCATTTTTTTCCGCTTCACCAGTTTTTTCAACTTCTCCAGCCTCTCCATCTCCGGCTTTTCCGGCCGCTTCAGAATCCGCAGCACCGCCGAATCCGGTCATTTCTTCTACAAACGGGTTCTCAATCCCGGCGATTCTCTCAAGAACGTCCGCGACATGTCTCTTCCCCAGTTCATGCTGCGCGGATTCACGAAGCCGTCCGAGCGGACATCCCCCGCACTGTTCATCATACGGACAGAAATCCGGAAGTCGGTTTTCCGATGACTCCTTGATCTTAAGAAGCCTCGCGGACGCGTATCTTTTCTGGACTTTTTCCAGTTCTGCTTCTGCGACATCCCCCGGATACGCCCCGGGGACAAAAAGGGCCATGCCGTCCGGCATATGACCGACGCCATGACCCTCTTCTGTGATATCGGTGATTTTTACAGCAACAATCTCACCTATCTCTGCCATTCAGGCTCTCTCCTCATAATGATGCGCATCCTCCAGAACCATGTCCTTCACCTTCATCAGGCGTGTCTGATTTCCGCGCTCGTTCTCATCCAGCTTCATCTGAATGTACCGAATCGTGACCTGCAGCCTTGGAATCATAACATACTCCAGAGCGTTTACGCGCCTCCGGGTCTGCTCCAATTCCATCGCGAGAAGCTGCGTCTCCTTTTCTTTCGCCGCAAGATCAAGAAGCTTCGGGAAAAGCTCTGTCATTGCTTCGATCGCCCGGTCCAGTTCCCCGCTGGTGCCCGCGAATCCATACGGAAAAATATCCGCGGTATCCTTTGATGTCGTTTCGAAAGTAAATTCCGGCACGTTCACACTCATGATATTTTTCGTATCGACCGTCAGCTGAACGCCCTGCTTCGGAAACATCAGCGCTTCCCGCATCTCGCTTTCGGACATCGTCGCATTCGCCATCGCGAAATTCCGGTAAACAACCGAAAGCTCCTCTTCCACGGCCTTCCGGAGACGTCCGTTTTCCCGGGCCATCTCCAGAAAGTTTTTCATGAGCTCATCCCGCTTGTCCTTCATTAGCTTATGACCCCGCTCCGCGGTAGCAAGCCGCTTCTTCAGGTTCGACAGCATCATCCGGGTAGGATTTACATTCATCTTCTCCATGCGATCACCTACTTGTCGTAGTATTCATCCAGGATGTCGTCATCAATTCGCTTAAGCTCTGACTTCGGAAGCATCCGGAGAAGTTTCCAGCCGATGTCCAGCGTCTCTTCAATGCTGCGGTCCGTCTGATATCCCTGCGAAACGTACTCCTTCTCAAACTCCTCGCTGAACTTCGCATACTTAAGGTCAGTTTCTGTGAGAGCCGCTTCGCCCAGAATCGTCATCAGCTCCAGATTTTCTTTACCTTTCGCGTATGCGGCAAACAGCTGGTTCATCGTATCCGCATGGTCGCGCCGGGTCTTTCCTTCGCCGATTCCCTTATCCTTAAGACGAGACAAAGACGGAAGCACGTCGATCGGCGGCTGGATTCCTTTCTGATAAAGCTCTCTGGACAGAATAATCTGCCCTTCAGTAATGTATCCGGTCAAGTCCGGAATCGGGTGCGTGATATCGCCCTCCGGCATCGTCAGAATCGGGATCAGAGTGATGGATCCGTCATACCCTCTTTTTCTTCCCGCGCGCTCGTACATCGTCGCGAGATCCGTATACAGATATCCCGGATATCCGCGACGTCCCGGAACTTCCTTCCGGGCGGCAGATACCTCGCGGAGCGCTTCCGCGTAGTTCGTGATATCCGTCATGATGACCAGCACATGCATCCCTAAATCAAAGGCCAGATATTCCGCCGCTGTAAGCGCCATACGCGGCGTCGCGATTCTCTCTACCGCCGGGTCGTTTGCCAGGTTGATGAACATGACCGTACGGTCGATCGCGCCGGTTCTCCGGAAGTCCGAAGCGAAGAAGTCCGCTTCCTCATACGTAATTCCGATCGCGGCGAATACAACCGCGAATTTGCTGTCGTCTTCCCGTACCTTTGCCTGCCGGGCGATCTGCGCCGCAAGCTCGGAATGCGGAAGGCCGGACTCTGAAAAGATCGGGAGCTTCTGTCCTCTTACAAGCGTATTCAGTCCGTCGATCGCGGATACGCCGGTTTGAATGAACTCCGCCGGATAGTCACGGGCCGCAGGATTCATCGCGAGGCCGTTTATATCCAGCATTTTATCCGGAATAATCTCTGGACCGTCATCAGCCGGCCGCCCCATTCCGTCGAATACACGTCCCAGAATTTCCGGGGAAACCGCCAGCTCGGTTCCGTGTCCAAGAAAACGGACTGTACTCTCTTTCAGGTTGATTCCCGCCGCACTGTCAAACAGCTGCACCAGAACATCGGCTCCGTTGATTTCCAGAACCTTGCAGAGCCGCTTCTCTCCGCTTGGCAGAAGGATTTCTCCCAGCTCATCGTAGGAAACTTCATCGACGCCTTTTACCAGCATCAGAGGGCCGGCAACTTCTGATATAGTTTTATATTCCTTAATCATCGTCTTCCTTCCCTTCTGCCGCCGCTTTCTGTACGCTGTCTGTCAGTTCCTTCAGAATCTCATCGTACGCGCCGTCGACCTTCGATTCCTCGAGGTATTTGAACCGGCCGATTTTTTCTTTCACCGGAAGACTCTCGAGCGTGCTGAACGAAGCGCCTTCGTCCACCGCGTCCAGCGCAAGATGATAATAGGACAGGATCAGCTTCAGCATCCGATACTGCTTGTTCATCGACGAATACGTATCAATCTCGTGGAACGCGTTCTGATGAAGATAATCCTCACGGATCGATTTGCAGGCGTCCAGCTTCACCCGGTCCTTAACGGACAAAGCATCCACGCCGACTAACTGTACGATCTCATTCAGCCCCGCCTCTTCCTGAAGAAGACGAAGCGCTTCCTGACGAAGGTCCGGGAATTCCTTATTCACATTCTTCGCGTACCAGTCCGCAAGGCGGGATACATAAAGCGAATAACTCTGCAGCCAGTCAATCGCCGGAAAATGCCGTTCATGCGCCAGAGTCGCGGAAAGGCACCAGAACACCTTCACGATACGAAGTGTCGCCTGCGAAACCGGTTCGGAAATATCGCCGCCCGGAGGTGATACAGCGCCGATCGCAGACAGCGCGCCGATACGGCCGTCCTTCCCCAGCGCAACTACCCGGCCGGCCCGCTCGTAGAACTGCGCTAAGCGGGATGCCAGATACGCCGGATATCCTTCTTCACCCGGCATTTCCTCCAGACGTCCGGACATCTCACGAAGGGCCTCTGCCCAACGGGAGGTGGAATCCGCAAGAAGAACAACGCTGTAGCCCATATCTCTGAAGTATTCCGCTATTGTGATACCTGTGTATATTGAAGCCTCACGTGCCGCAACAGGCATATCGGAGGTGTTTGCAATAAGCACTGTTCTCTCCATAAGAGTTTTGCCTGTTCTCGGATCCTTAATTTCGGGGAACTCATTCAAAACGTCGGTCATTTCGTTTCCGCGCTCTCCGCAGCCGATATAAACAACTATATCCGCATCAGCCCATTTTGCAAGCTGATGCTGTACAACGGTCT
>JAQXNW010000003.1 GCA_029098205.1 Eubacteriales bacterium
GGTCCTGGGGAATCCCTGGGAGCTTATGAACGCGTTCATGCCGGTTCCTACGACGGTGAAGACGGTGCCCAGAAGATAGACCATAAGATATGCGCGCGCGTATGGATATGTCCGGTCGCTTGCGCCGAACAGATACAGCACGGGGCGGTGGAAAATATAGAAGAAAGCCATGACCGCCAGCGACGCGGCGAAAAGCATGACAAAGGTATTCCCTTCGATCCGCTCCGCGCGCTCCCGATTTCTCTTCCCCCATTCGATGGAAAGAAGCGGCGCGCCGCCATAGGAAAACAGGCTTGTGCAGGCGAGAATCAATGTGATGATCGGAAATACAAGTCCGACGCCGGTCAGCGCGGTGCTGTCGCTTCCGCCTCCGATGTGTCCGATATAGATCCTGTCAACGATGTTATATAGAAGGGAAACAATTTGCGCGAGTGTAAGCGGTACCGCCTGTTTCAGAATCAGATGGGAGACTTTTCCGTGTTCGAAATCCTGCGATTTTTTTCCGGATTTTTGGGAGACCGCGGTTTTCCCGTTCTCTGTAGCGGGTGCGGCTCCAAGTGCGGTTCCAGCGGCTGCTTCGCCCTCTGCCGCGGGATTTTCTTCTGCAGATGCTTCGGTTTCCGCCACGGGATCGGCTTCTGCGGCGGATTCGTCTGTACGCGCGGAAATCGGCTGCTGTTCTAGTTGTTCGGTTTTATCTGTTTTTTTCATTTTCAAGTTCTTTTCCGTGTGGATCACAATGCGGGCAGATATATTAAAAAGCTGTAAAAACAAATTCAGTTTGTAAATTTCAGGTTAAGAAAATTTTACTCTGGAAAAAAAGAATGTGCAACGGCGATTCTTATGTTTTCGGCGTCTCGAAATTCTCGTATTTTCGGCGCCTTGAAGGCCTTATGCTGTCGGGTCACGAAACCGGACCCCGGAATTCTTATAGTAACTGCTTCGAAAATGGTCTCAGGCCAAAGTCTGCGCGAAGCTTATGATAAACGGCATCGTAAAAAGAGATACGACGGTGGAAAGCGAGCACCCGGCGGCAGCCAGATCTTCGCCTCGATGGAGCATGCTCGCCAAAATCACGACAATGGTTGCACTCGGAGGAGCGGCTTCAATGAGGGTTGCGGTCAGAACTTCCCCGCGGATTCCCAGAAGAACCAGCACTCCGAGGGTGGCAAGCGGAAAAACGACAAGCCGGAGAAGAATGCTCTGCCAAATCCGGAAGTCCCGGATGATGGTCTTAAAATTCGCCTGCGTCAGCATGACGCCGATCAGAATCATCGGAAGCGGGACAGCCAGATCTGCCGCATATTCGACAGTGCTGCTGATGACGGAAGGAAGCGTGAAGGATGTAAGATAAAGAATGAAGCCGATCAGAAATCCGATGAGAGACGGATTCAGCGTGATGTTCTTCAGGCTTGATTTGTCCCATCGGCCGGTCATATAGATCATGCCGAATGTCCAGTTGAACAGTGCGCAGACCGCGGAGTACGCAGAGCCCAGAAAAATCCCTTTTTCGCCAAGGATGCTGAGCTGAAGCGGAAATGCGATGAAGTTGCAGTTCGATATGACGCTGAGAAGTACTAGGACTTGCCGTTCTTCACGGTTCTTTGAAAAAACGAGAAAATGCGCGGCAAGAAATGTCGCGATGTGGATCCCGGCGGCGATGGCGAAGCAAAACAGAAATTCCCGGAATTCCACAGGATCGAAGCGGAACTGGAAGGCCCGGATCAGCGTGCATGGGATCACGACATAGGTCAGAAGATTGGTGATGCCGCGGGTCGCTTTTTCGCTGACCAGGTCGGTCTTTCCGAAGAATAGGCCGATGAACATGAATATGAATAAAACAATAACTTGGCTGAAGACTGTGATAAAATTTTCAAACATTTTGATTTCCCATTGACGGATAAAATAGGATGACGTATCTCAGGAGAACGGTCAGCGTGTATCTCGGGAGGAGTGCTGACCGCCTGAAAAGCGGCGCTGGCTGACTCTTATGAAGTTCGTCATTCATGGGTGTATACTTTGATTTAAGTATAGCATGACGCCGTGTTCTGTCCTCGCTGTATTTATGAAGAGGACGGTGCTTCTTTTTTGTGCTAAAGTAGAAGCGGAACCATGTAAAAAAGGAGGCACAGCATGATCAGTGCGGAAGAATATACAGAGAAATATATTAAAGGTGAGACGCCGGAGAAAATTCAGAAGCGGGTTCGGAGTCTGGAAACCGTGATCCGCGGGCTTAAGGCCGCGATGGAGATGGGCAATCAGTCGGAGTTTGCGATTTCGGAGGAAGAGGATTTTACGCCGCTGGACGAACCGGAGTTCCGGATCCCGGGGGCTTTGTCCGGGGATATACCATGGACCGTGGACGGCATCAAGCAGAATTATCTTGCCATGTTCGGCATCGATCCTTCCGCAGCGTACTTAGAACGCATGCAGGCTGAAGAGGATACGGCTCCCGCCGCCGTGCCGAAGCCAAAGAAAGAGGATGACGGCGGAGAAACTGGTGAACCACAGCCGGATCCGATTGCCGATTTTGATTTTTCATCCTATAGCGATGAAATTCCGGAAGAGGAAACAGAGATCCGTTCTGTTTTTAAGGAGATTGAATCCAGAGAGGATGCGCTTTGCCGTATGGAGTCGGTAAGGAAGCTGCTTTCGGAAACCGAAAAATGGATTCACGGAGCCGGAATTCCATACGTTCCTTCGGAGCGGGAGCGGAACGACGAAGCGCTGAGCCGCAAATTAAACAATCTGGAGCTGGTTCGGTTCCGGAGAGGCGGATTTGCGTTAGAAGGGTTCGAGAGCAAAATCAAGATCCATGGGGATGAGGTCACGTATACCTGGGAGATGACCCGCTCCGGCCTTATGGTTGAAGAGGAAGATCTCGACAAAGGAGAACTGTCCATGCCTAAAGAAGAGCTTCTGGCGAAGCTCCGGGACTTTCATCTTGGCGAATGGGAGAAAAAATACGATAATTTCGGGTCGCAGGGAACGGAACAGTGGGAGCTTGCGCTGCAGTTCACGGATCAGAGGATGCCGATTGACTTTGAAGGTCTGAATGCGTACCCGTGGAATTTTGATGAATTTTCGGATTTTATGAATACCCTGAATTGAGAACATGGGGCTGTGAAAAGCCCGGACTGAGGATGCAGGGGCTCTTCCGGAGTCTCATCCGGAGGTTGTTCTCTCAGTCCTCCTCCAGGCAGGCGTCGGCGATTTGTTTCAGTTCGAGCGGCGCGATTCCGTCCAGGAGGAACCATCCGTCCCGGGTTTCCCGTGCCATAGGAGTTAAACAGGACACGGCGCGGTCATAATCCACCTCGTACATAAGATCCGGAAACGAAGTGAATTCCAAAACCAGCGACCATTTTTCCACGGCCTGGGAAGGGTCATTGTCCGGGAAGCATGTCTCATTCGGATGGATCGGAAGAATCGCGGGGCGGCTTTCCGTCAGTGTGAATACGCCTCGGGCCGTTTTCCCGGACCATTCGTAGTACATGGGTGCTTCCGGCTTTACGTCTTCCCAACGCAGTGATTTTCTGAAGCGGTTAAAAAGTCCCATCACGTTCTCCTTCTTCCTATTTCGGTCAGTACGGATTTTTTCTGTTTCTTTCAGTACGAATTATGTCTGCACGAAGAGGTTTTCGCTGCATTTCTCTTATAATTTTTTAATTCACCTTTTGATTAGTCTTTGAATTAGTATAACACGAATTGAAAC
>JAQXNW010000004.1 GCA_029098205.1 Eubacteriales bacterium
TTTGAAGTCGAGCATGTTTCGCTGGCCAAGAAAGCGGATTTGTTTATGGTTGCGCCGGCAACGGCGGATATTGCTGCCAAGCTTGCATATGGAATTTGCGATGATATGCTGACGACGACATTTTTGGCCTGCGAATGTCCGAAGTATGTTGTCCCATCCATGAATACGAGGATGTATAACAATCCGGTCACGCAGGATAATCTGAACCGGCTGTCGCAGTACGGCGTGCATGTGATCCGTCCGGAATCCGGATACCTCGCATGCGGAGATACCGGGACCGGAAAGATGCCGGAGCCGGAGGTTCTCTTCGGGTATATCGAAAGGGAAATCGCGAGACCAAAGGATATGAAAGGCAAGCATGTCATCGTCACGGCAGGAGCGACGCAGGAATCGATGGATCCGGTTCGTTTTATCACAAATCATTCGACCGGGAAAATGGGTTTTGCACTCGCTAGAGAATGTGTTCTCCGCGGCGCGGATGTCTGCATTGTCAAGGCGTCAGTGAGCGCGGAAGTTCCCGGCTTCTGCACAGTGGTCGAAGCACTTTCGGCCGGTGCGATGTATGAGGAGGTCATGCGGCGCGCTTCTCTTGCGGATTATATTTTCATGGCAGCGGCGGTCGCGGATTATACGCCGGCTGTAAAGGCGGATCATAAGATCAAGAAGAAGGACGGAGATCTTTCCATTGATCTTTCCCGTACGAAAGATATTCTTAAGGATCTTGGCCTTAATCGGACTGATAACCAGTTTCTGTGCGGTTTTTCGATGGAGACGGAGAATCTGGAGGAAAACTCCAGGGCGAAGCTGATTCGGAAAAATGTCGATATGATCGTTGCGAATAATCTGAAGGATCCGGGAGCTGGGTTCGGAACCGATACGAATCTGGTGACTTTGATTACGAAGAAGGGGAGTACGCATCTTCCTCTGCTGTCGAAAGAGGACACCGCAAAAGCGATCGTAGATGCGGCGCTGGCGCGCTGAACCGCCCGAACATCCGAATGACAGGAACATCTGCCGGAGAGAAAGCCGGACGGCTTCTTTCCGGTTTTTCACGCTTTAAGATGCTTTTTCATTCATTTTTAGACAATCCTCGTTGTTTTGTCTGTTGTTTTCATTTGTATGAGCAAGTATAATTACTTCAAAATAAAAAAAGAAAAGGGAAAGTTTTATTTTAGCGGATATTCAGAAGGAGTATTGGAATATGGCATCACTTACACATAAAATGCAACGGGCCGCTTTTTCGAAAGCGTTTGACGTAGCGTATGCAAGAGTTAATAAGGATCGGCAGGCGGCATTCCTTGAGATCTTTGATCTTGCGGCAAAGTTCGTGGATAATCTTAACATGAATGTGGATTTATCCAATTTCCGCAAGCTTCTGGAAGATGAGAACAGCACTTTTTATAAGTATTTAAGCCGCATCGTAGACGAGCTGGACAAGAATGTTCTGAAGACGTTCATTCTTAATTTCCTGTATGAAGCCATGTTCTGCGGAACAAAGGTCATGCACGAGGCGAGAGAAAAGTACCAGTGCAATGTTCCCTGGCTGATCCTGATGGACCCGACGTCTGCGTGCAACCTGCGCTGCACAGGATGCTGGGCTGCTGAATACGGATACAAACTGAATCTTACGCTGGAAGAGATGGAAAGCGTGATCGACCAGGGCAAGAAGCTCGGTATTTATTATTACATGTTTACCGGCGGCGAACCGCTTGTAAGAAAAGCGGATATTCTGAAGCTGTGCGATAAATATCCGGACTGCGTATTTGTCGCGTTCACAAACGGAACGCTGGTGGATGAAGAATTCGCGAAAGAGCTGAAGAGAGTCGGCAATTTCTACCTTGCGATTTCCCTGGAGGGATTCGAGGACACGAACGACGCGCGCCGTGGACAGGGTGTGTTCAATAAGGTTATGCACGCGATGGATATTCTGAAGAAGAACGGATGTCTGTTCGGTACGTCGATTGCATATACCAGAAAGAATATTGAACTCGTTACGAGCGATGAGTTCGTAAATATGGAAATTGAAAAAGGCGTGAAGTTCTCGATGTACTTCCACCTCATGCCGGTGGGCATGGATGCATCTCCGGAACTGATGCCTACGAAAGAACAGCGTACGATGATGTATCATCGTCTCCGCAAGATCCGCAACATGACGGATGGAAATGGAATCTTCGCCTTTGACTTCCAGAATGACGGCGAATTCGTCGGAGGCTGCATCGCCGGCGGAAGAAACTACTTCCATATTAATGCGAACGGCGACGCGGAGCCATGCGTATTCATTCATTATTCAAATACGAATATCCGGAAAAATACGCTGCTTGAAATTCTGCAGTCTCCTTTGTTCATGGCTTATCATAACAACCAGCCGTTTAACGATAATATGCTTCGTCCGTGCCCGATGCTGGAGAATCCGGATATTCTTCCGAAGCTGGTTCGGGAGAGCGGAGCGAAATCGACAGACCTTCAGTCTCCGGAGACACCGGAACATCTTTGTGCGAAGTGCAAAGAATATGCGAAGGAATGGAAGCCGGTTGCAGATGAACTTTGGGCAGCCAGCGGGAAAGAACATGTCGAAGCGGAGAAACAGCGCAGAAACGCGACTTACAGCGATGCGGAATAATTTAGATAGAAAAAGAACAGTTTCTATGGAGGGACAGCCTTTCTCAGTCAGAGAGGCTGTTCTTTTCACGCTTTTTGGATATTTTCTCGTCCCGCAGCTGATCGGACTTTTTCTTCGAAGAGCGATGGAAGGCGCCGGCATTTCATATTCCAGCTGGGCGCCGCTGGTAGAAGCAGTCTCGGAGGCGGCTGTACTTATCTTCTGCATTTACCGCTTGAAAAAAGCGCCTTCAGACGGGCTTCTTCGGATTTACCGGGAAGAGGGGAATCATTCTTCCGCAGATTTCTCTTGGGATGCGCCCAATGCTGCCGGGAAAAAGAAACGGGAGGAGATGGGTACCTATCTGGTATGTCCGGATGCATGCTTCTCTCCGGTTTTCCCGATGGGGGAACTGGATTTTACAGCGGTGATCCGGGTGATTCTGCTCGCGTTTTTCGGTTTTGACGCGGCGAATGGGATCGCGTCTCTTCTGGTCGGATTTTTCGAGAACCAGTCTTATCAGCAGGCGATTTTGAAAACCTCGGAAAACAGTCCGGGAGCCGGCGCTCCGTTTGTACTGACGCTCCTGGCCTATGGAATCATGGCGCCTGTTTTTGAAGAAGTTTTGATCCGCGGCATTCTTTACCGCGGAATTCGGAGCCGGAGCGGTTTCTGGACGGCCGCGCTTCTTTCGTCCGTGCTCTGGAGCCTTTCGCATATTGCTGTTAGAACGGTGATTCTGACATTTCTGGCGGGATTTATTTTTTCTTTAGTATATGAGAAATACAGAAAGCTATGGATCCCGATTCTTCTTCATGTCGGAAATAATATTCTGTCGCTGCAGGAAGTCCAGAAGTTTATTCCGCCGATTCGAAAGCCGGATCTTCCGGAACAGATGATAATTCTTCTTTTAGCAGAGGTTCTGATCTCGATCTGGCTGTTTAAGAAAATATGTGATAATGAAAAGCCTCTGGATGGAAAAACTCCATTATTTCACGTGTAACTAGAGAAACAAAGGGTATTATATATATACAATTCAGAAAGAGAGATGAGATTTGTATGGAGTATTTTGTAAATCACGTCGGTTACGCGCTTTTAATCGGTTTATTCATCGCTGTACTGGGGCTTCTGACTGCGTATTTTGCTTGGAGAAGTCAGAAACTGAACGAAGAACACGGATATGATCCGGCATGGGACAAGAGCGAATTCGCCTGCCCGGGATGTAAGTTCGTGGGCGTATGCCAGGGAATGGCGCAGCTGAAGCATCAGATGGATGAGGAGAAGGCGGACGGAAAGACGGATTCCAAGAATGCGGAAAGCGGCTGCGGGTTTGATCCGATCGTGAAATCGGAAGAAAACGGCACCGTGGATTCTTCTCCGGCAAGGAACGCGGAAAATTAACGGCATTTTGATTAAATTGATTTCTGGAGCTGCTGATGCGGACATTCGCAGAGGCAGCTTTTTCATTGCTTACATTCCCTTTGACTGGAAAAATATCAGGGAAAGTTCTTTCGTGGGAAGGAGCTTTTTCCATATCAGGTTTTTATCGTGAAAATTTAAAAAAGAAAAGAGTTGAAAACAACATTTTATTATGATAAAGTAATAAAGTATTAAAGTAATAAAGCGTGAAGAAATAAGATGCCTTTTCATTTGCCTGTGAAGGAAGTAAAATAGACACGTATATCAAAATTTCGCGTGAGAACGCAAGGAGAATGCAATGACTGAATCGAAGATTCCTGGAATCGGTGAAGAAGAGCAGATCCGTTTCCGGCTTCATGAACTTTACCGAAGACACGGCTATAACCGCTTTAAGATGAATAAATTCGAAGAGTACGAATTATATCTTCAAAACCGTGAATTCGTTGAAACAGAAAACATTATCGTATTTAATGATATGAATGGACGGCTTATGGCGCTGAAGCCGGACCTTACGCTTTCTATCGTCAAGAATTTCCGGCCGGAAAAAGATGTTGTCAGCAAGGTCTATTACAGCGAAAACATTTACCGGTATCTGAAAGAGAACCGTGCGCATCAGGAATTCATGCAGACAGGACTTGAGTGCATGGGCGCCATTGATTCCTGGCAGATTGCTGAGGTGACGGCCCTGGCGGCAAAAAGCTTGAATGAAATCGGTCGTAATTATGTGCTTGAAATCAGTCATATGGGAATCATTGCGGATCTCCTTTCGGATATTCAGGATGAGGGGATCAAACAGGACATCGTTCGGCTGATCGGAGAGAAGAACCTTCATGATATCCGCAGGATTATCGAAGAAAACAATATTTCGAAAGAAATAGAAGGACCTCTGGAAGCAATTGTAACAACGTATGGAAATTGGGAAGACGCGAGAGCGGTGCTGGAGAGTCTTCCGCTTGGCGAAACCGGAAAAAGCGCCATCTCGGAGCTTTCCGAAGTGTTTGAAGTGCTGAAGAACGAAGATCTTGGAAATGGTCAGGTCCGGATTGATTTCTCCATCGTAAACGACATGAATTATTACAGCGGAATTCTTTTTAAGGGATTTATCGATGGAGTGCCCAGAAGCGTTCTTTCCGGCGGGCAGTATGATCTGCTTCTTCGAAGAATGGGGAAGGAAGGAGGTGCCATTGGTTTCGCGGTGTATCTCGATTACCTGGAGCAGGTTCTGTCCGGTCATGAGCGTAACGATGCCGATGTGCTTCTCTTATATGATGAAGAGGATTCCGCTTCGGATATTCAGAACGCTTTCCACATCCTTTCGCAGCGCGGGAAATCCGTTTTAACAGAAAGAGCCGTGCCGGAGAAGATTCGGTTCGGAGAAATTCTCAAGGTTTCGGATTTTAAGAAAACGGATGGAAAAAATTGACGGAAAGAAATTGAAATGACTTTTCCGAAAAGCGTCAATAGATGGAGAAAACTATGGAACAAAGAAAAACTCTGAGCGTCGCTCTCCCGAAAGGACGGCTCGGCAATCAGGTATACAATATGCTCGAGCAGTCCGGTTATGAATGCCCGGAAATCCGGGAAGAAAGCCGGAAGCTGATCTTTGAAAATCCGGAGCGTGGCGTACGTTATTTTCAGGTGAAACCGACCGATGTTGTAAAATATGTAGAACGGGGTGCGGCGGATGTAGGAATCTGCGGAAAGGATATTCTTCTTGAATACACACCCAGCGTTTATGAGCTTCTTGATTTAGGCATCGGAAAATGCCGCATGTGCGTTGCCGCGCCGAAGGGATGGCGGGACGATCGGGAGCGGACGCTTCGCGTCGCGACAAAATTCACGAATATCGCCGGAAACTATTTTGCGGAAAAGGGCCGCGACATAGATATGATAAAGCTTCACGGATCCATTGAAATCGCGCCGATCGTGGGTCTGTCCGATGTCATCGTGGATATCGTGGAAACAGGAAATACACTTCGCGAGAACAACCTGGAAGTGGTGGAGACTGTCGTTCCGATCAGTGCCAGATTCATTGCAAATAAAGCAGCGTTCCAGTTCCGTACAAAAGAGATTGAAGATATGCGTGATGCTCTTGCCCGTTTTGTAAAGAAATAGAGAGCAGAGCGGACATTGCGAGGAAGAAAGTAGTTTTACAAGGAGATACGAAATGAGTCAGTTTCTGGATCCCAAATATGCGTCGTTTGAGGAATACACGCCCGGCGAGCAGCCAAAGGATTTTGTTTATACAAAGTTAAATACGAACGAATCGCCGTATCCGCCGGGGCCGGCTGTCACTAAAGCTGTTTCCGATCCGGATCTGATTTCCAGGCTCCGCCTGTATTCCGATCCAACCATGAGCCGGCTTAAGAAGGCATTAGCGGACCGGTACGATGTGTCTCCGGAGAATGTTTTCGTATCCAACGGATCGGATGAAATACTGAATTTCGCGTTTATGGCGTTCGGACAGGACGGAGTTCTTTTTCCGGAAATCAGCTACGGGTTTTATGAGGTCTTCGGGGATGTAAACCAAAGAGAGTATCGGAAAGTTCCACTGCTGGATGATTTCTCCATTCGGATTTCCGATTATTTTGATTCGGGGAAAATGGTTGTTCTCGCAAATCCAAACGCGCCGACCGGAAAAGCGGTTTCACGGGAAGAGGTGGCCCGGATCTGTGAAAAAAATAAGGATCACGTTGTCCTGATCGACGAAGCCTATGTGGATTTCGGCGCGGAAAGCTGTGTTTCTTTGATAAAGAAATATGAAAATCTTCTGGTTGTGCATACGTATTCAAAATCCAGAAGTCTTGCGGGCGCCCGTCTGGGATTTTCGTTCGCATCGGAAACTCTGACAAAGGATCTTGAAAAAATTAAATTTTCGACGAATCCTTATAACGTGAACAGTCTTACGGCGGAGGCGGGCATTGCAGCGCTTTCGGAAGACAGTTATTATCAGGAAAATGCGGAAAAAATCAAGAAGACAAGGACTTGGACGGAAAAGGAGCTTCGATCTCTTGGCTTTGAAGTTATACCGTCGCTTTCGAATTTCCTCTTTGTCCGCAGCGATCTTATATCGGGGGAGGAGCTTTATTTCACTCTGAAATCCAAAAGGGTGCTGGTCCGGCATTTTGATTCTCCGAAAATTACGGATTACAACCGTATTACGATTGGAACTCCGGAGCAGATGGAGCTGTTAATGCAGAAAATCCGGGAGATATTGGAGGAGAAAAATGCGTAAGGCGAATATCGAGAGAAATACGAAAGAAACGGAGATCAGCCTTTGGCTTGGCTTGGAAGGTACCGGAAGCTCCGATATTGAGACCGGCGTTGGTTTTCTGAATCATATGCTGGACTTGTTCACGAGACATGGACGGTTTGACATGGATCTCAAATGCGACGGAGATACAGAGGTTGACGACCATCACAGCACAGAAGATATCGGAATTGCGCTGGGAGAAGCGTTCCGGGAAGCGCTCGGTGAAAAGAGAGGCATCTGCCGCTATGCCGATATTGTTCTTCCGATGGATGAGGCGCTTGTACTTGCTGCAGTCGATATTTCCGGGCGCGGATATCTCAGTTTCGATGTGCCGATTCCGACGGAGAAGGTCGGTACCTTCGATACAGAGCTTGTGAAGGAATTCTTCCTCGCTTTCTGCCGGACATCCGGTGTTTCGCTTCATTTCAGGCTTCTTTCCGGAGAGAATTCGCATCACATTATTGAAGCGGTATTTAAGGCCTTCGGAAGAATCATGAAAGAGGCGGTTTCGATCGATCCTGATTTCAGAAACGAAATACCGTCTACTAAGGGAATTTTATAACCCCGATTCTGGAGAAGCTGGTGAAAACGCGAGTGTCTCCCCATTCGTATTTTTGTTGATTTTCATCGGTTTCAGGGAGAGAATACGTCTTTTACAGAGTGAATCTTTTAATATCGGCAGCGCAGGGGCACTCTTGCAAGAGATTGTGAATTTATGTAAAATAATAGAGTTGCCGGGAAAGGAGAGAGCGGATGATTGCGATCATAGATTACGGGGTCGGAAATATCTACTCACTGATTAGTTCACTGCATCGGACTGGCGCTGAAGTCTGCTTCACAGGAGATCCGGATGAGATTGCCCGTGCGGACAGAATGGTGCTTCCCGGAGTCGGCGCTTTTGGAGACGCCGCGGAAAGTCTTCGGAAAACGGGGTTGGACAAGGTGGTTCGGAAGGAAGCGCTTTCAGGCAAGCCGCTTCTTGGGATTTGCCTTGGAATGCAGCTCCTCTTGGAGAAGAGTTATGAATATGGAGAGCATGAGGGATTAGGATTGATCAAAGGAACGATTGACCCGATTGAGCCCTTGGTTCCGAAGGGGTATAAAATCCCTCATATCGGGTGGAATGCGCTTCATTTCCCGAAAGACAAGCCGAAGAGTCCGCTTTTTAAGGATGTTCCGGAAAACAGCTGTGTTTATTTTGTTCATTCCTATTACGCGAATGCGAAACCGGAGTCGGTTTTGGCGACGACAGAGTACGGTGCTGAACTGACAGCAGCGGTTTCGAATGGGAATGTATATGGGGTACAGTTTCATCCGGAGAAGAGCGGAGAAATCGGGCAGCGTATCCTGAAGGCTTTTTTGGAGCTGTAAAATCTCTGCCTGCCTTCCGAAATTTTGAAAGATTTTCAGGGTTCAGAAGCGAAAGCACAGGACGGCTCTTTTTTCGATGCGAGTTCGTTTTAAGCATGTTAGTCTGGAGGTACGGATCTTATGAAAATTTATCCCGCGATCGATCTCAGAGGGGGGAATGTATATGGGGTACAGTTTCATCCGGAGA
>JAQXNW010000005.1 GCA_029098205.1 Eubacteriales bacterium
AAGCTTCCCTTGAAGTTCTCAATAAGGATTCCGATGAACCGTTCAAACGAACCCAGCATAGCGCGGTGAATCATGACCGGCATCTTCTGCGTTCCGTCCTCTGCGGTATATTTCATTTCGAAATTCAGCGGGAGCTGGAAATCCAGCTGCAGGGTTCCGAGCTGCCATTCTCTTCCGATCGAGTCCGTCATCTTCATGTCGATCTTCGGACCATAGAAAGCGCCGTCGCCCTCATTGATTTCATAATTTCCTTCGCCAAAGCGATGGTTCAGGATCTGCTTCAGCTGCGCTTCCGCTTTGTTCCATACTGCAAGATCGCCCATATAGTCGTCCGGGCGGGTGGAGAGTTCTGCCTTATAGCTGAGTCCGAATACGCCATAGATTTCCTCAGCGATATTCATGATATCGTTGAACTCCGCCTCAATCTGATCTTCGGAAACGAGGATATGCGCATCGTCCTGACGGAACATCTGTACACGGAACAGACCGTTCAGCTCTCCGGATTTTTCTCTTCTGTGAATGACATCCGTCTGCGCAATTTTAAATGGAAGATCCTTATAGCTTCTTACTTTCCGCTTGTAAACAAGAATCGCGTTCGGACAGTTCATCGGCTTTGCGGCAAATACCCGTCCTTCTTCTTCGCTTCCGGTTTCTGTATCCGGGATGATGAACATGTTTTCCTTATAATGTCCCCAGTGGCCGCTTGTTTCCCAAAGCTCCTTGCTGCTGAGAACAGGACCGGAAATTTCCATATATCCGTGACGTTCATGCACTTCGCGCCAGAATTTGAGAAGAGCGTTGAAAATCTTCCATCCTCTCGGAAGCCAGTACGGCATGCCGGGAGCGGTCGGATCGAAGTAGAAAAGATCCTGCTCAGGACCGATTTTTTTATGATCTCTGGCCTTCGCTTCTTCCACGAGCTTAAGATGCTCTTTTAATTCTTTCTTTGAAGGGAACGCGTAGAAGTAGATTCTCTGCAGCTGATCTCTCTTTTCGTCTCCTCTCCAATAAGAAGAGGAAGCGGATTTCAGCTGAAATGCCGTTCCGAGAAGTTCTTCGGAATTGTCGACATGCGGACCGGTGCAAAGATCAACGTAATCATCTCCGGTATAATAAATGGAAATAGTTTCGCCTTCCGGAAGATCCTGAATCAGCTCCGTTTTGAATTTCTGATTCTTGAAGATCTCGAGAGCTTCTTCCTTCGATACTTCCTTGCGGGTCCAAGGCTCTCTTCTTTTTAGGATTTCATGCATTTTATCTTCGATTTTCGGATAATCTTCTTTCGTGATGGTGGTCGGAAGAAGGAAATCGTAGTAAAAACCATCCGAGATCTGCGGTCCGATGGCATACTGTACATTCTCTTTTCCATAGAGTTCGATCACAGCTTTCGCCAGGATGTGTGAAAGAGAGTGACGATATACTCTCAAAAATTCTTCTCTCTCCATATTTGGTGACCTCTTGTTTTCTTTTTTTTATTTCTTTGTTATAATTAGTTTGTGACAATAAATTATAGAGTATTCACTGGTAAAAGTAAAGAAAGTATTGAAAAAAGGACTTTCCGATGTATTATGGCAGCATAAAAAAAACGGATATTGCGGATGGACCGGGTGTGAGAGTCAGTCTTTTTGTTTCAGGATGCAGAAACCACTGTAAGGGGTGCTTTCAGCCGGAAACCTGGGATTTTTCTTATGGAAACCCTTTTACGGAAGATACGGAGCGTGAGATACTGAAAGCGCTGGAGCCCGATTTTATTCAGGGCTTTACATGTCTGGGCGGAGAGCCGTTTGAGCCGGAGAATCAGAGGGTGCTGGTACGATTCTTCCGAAAGATTCGGGAAGAATTTCCGAAGAAGGATATCTGGTGCTACACCGGGTATACATGGGACCGGGATCTTATTACCGGCGGCAAGGTGCATACCGAGGTGACCGAAGAGATGCTTTCCTTTATAGATGTACTCGTAGACGGAAGATTTGAAGAGGAGAAGAAAGATATTACGCTTCTTTACCGCGGAAGCCGGAATCAGCGTCTTCTTAATCTTCGGCGTTTCAGAGAAAGCGGGCAGGATCCCAGGACGGATCCGTCCGGAGTTCTTAATCCGGATGGAACCTATACGGAATGATTTTTCCGGGGGGATGATTTTCTCAGAAACCAGGGAGGTTTTCCTGCCATGTATTTGACAAACAGAGGCTGCTGTGATAACATCTTGTATGCTAATTGTTATTGGTAAGCTTGAAAGAGTGGGCGTTCGTCCACTCTTTCTGTTGTATTGAACGGAAAAACGAATTTCCGGCTGCACTTGCGGGGGAGACAGAATGGCGAAAGCGAAAGAAATTCGGAAGTTTGTTTCAGATGTGCTTGCGGATTTCCTGAGAGAACGAGGTTTGGAACTTTACCACGTCGAATTCTCACGGTCAGGGAAAGACTGGAATCTTGAAGTCACAATTGACAAAGTTCAGGAAGATCCGGACGGCGGGGAACAATATATTGGCAGTGACGACTGTGAAACTGTCAGCCGGTATCTCAGCGACAGGCTGGATGATACAGATCTGATTCAGCAGAATTATCTTCTTACGGTCAGCTCGCCCGGATTGGACCGGCAGTTATATGAACCGAAGGATTATAAGCGTTTTACAGGAAGAACAGTCGATGTCCGTCTTTATCAGCAGATAGACGGACATAAGGAAATTTCCGGAGAACTGATGGGGCTTGAGAACGGCATTCTTCGAGTTCGGGAGGAAAACGGAAAAATATGGGAAATCCCGGAGAGTCAGGTTTCGAAGACCTGCCTGGCGGTTGTATTCTAAGTTGGAGGAAAATCGGAGATGAACAGGGAATTTATTGAAGCGCTGGATGAACTGGAAAAAGA
>JAQXNW010000006.1 GCA_029098205.1 Eubacteriales bacterium
CTTGGCGACAAGAGTTCCATCATGGACAATGCCCGCAGCATCTTCGGCACTCCGCACAAGAAGACGCCTGCTGAGGAACGCCTGGCAGAGCTTCGTGATACCTGGTCTGAAAGCTGGCAGGAAATTTACGACCGCGTCCTAATAGAAGGCGAAACGGTTGTCAGCATTGCCCGTGAGCGCGGCGTTAATGAATCTGCAGTCAGGAAAACTGTCCGGAAAATCCATGCGGCGATTGCTGCCGATCCGGTACTTCAAAAATTAATGAAGTAGGGGTACGGATTTGCCCCGGAACCTTTGACGGAAGACTCAGGAGGAATTTTCACCTCCTGAGTCTTTTTGGAAAGGAGGAACGATGCATGTCAATAAGAAATTCTGAAGGTTATCCTGACCCGACAGCATATCAGGCGCTGAAAAACGTCTCTGCTCATAAGTTCATGCCAGTTGTCTACGTCTGCAGTCCGTATTCCGGTGATGTTGAAGTAAACGTCATGAACACAAGGCGCTACTGCCGCTTTGCTGTCGATCAGGGATGTATTCCGATTGCGCCGCACCTACTGCTTCCGCAGTTCATGCGCGACAACGATCCGGCAGAACATGGTCTCGCCATTTTCATGGATCTGGTCCTGCTCAGTAAGTGTGCAGAGCTCTGGGTATTCGGAGACCGGGTCTCAACCGGTATGGGAATCGAAATTACAAAAGCAAAACAAAAGAACATGACTATCCGGCACTTCACGTCGGGATGCAAGGAGGTAACGAAATGTACGAAACAAAACTGAGCACCAGAAAAGTGAATGGCAAGGAAATCGAGACCTGGGAGCGCGAAATCTATGACGCAAACATTCTCTCCGTTGAAGCCGGAACAAATGGCTATCAGGGGGGTGACACCGGCCATGGCAGCCGCACCTATATTCGCATCTCCGATGAAGGCGGCACGGACATCACAGCCAGAGCCATCACTGATCGTTTTGGAGATACGCATGGTGTGGAAATCGCACTGGGTGGTGATTCTGAACTCTCCACCATTATCGAAGCCATGAAATTTGCCACCAAGGTCCTCGAGGATCAGATCAAGGAGGCTGAGATATGAAGATCTCCCTCGGAAACAGCCACAAAGAAACCCACTGGAAAAACGCGGACATCAGCTGGGATGCCTTTAACAAGCGCGTCCAAAGCACCATCATCACCACGGAGACCGTGGAAGAATTCAGGAAGATGACGAAGGCCCAGCAGGCCGATATCAAGGATGTCGGCGGATATGTCTTCGGACACTTAAGCGGCGGCAGGCGGAAGAAAAAGCACGTCCTCTGCCGCTCCGCCGTCACGCTGGACATGGACTACGGCACGCCCGGTATCTGGGACAACTGTCTGGCCAAACAGCCCTACCGGTTATGCGCCTACAGCACGCACAAGCATGCGCCAGACCATCCGAGGCTCCGTATCATCATCCCGCTCTCCCGTGAGGTCAGTGAAGCGGAATACCCCGCCCTCGGCAGGATGATCGCCAAGGATATTGGCATCGACCTGTTCGATGACTCCACCTACGAGGCCCACCGCCTGATGTACTGGCCGAGTACCAGCAGCAATGGGGTGTTCTTCTATAAGGCGAAAGACGGCCCGGAACTGAATCCGGACGAATACCTCTCCCGCTACGATGACTGGCAGGATGAGTCCACTTGGCCGTTATCTTCCAGACAGTCAGCCATCAAGTGCCACGGCACGAAGGAGATGGCCGATCCGCTGACGAAGCCGGGGATCATCGGTGTCTTCTGCCGCGCTTACCCCATGACGGAAGCCATCGGCACGTTTCTCTCTGATATCTACGTGCCTTCTTCAACGGAAGGACGATACGACTATGTTACGGGCGAGGCCGCTGCCGGCGTTGTGATCTATGATGACAAGTTCGCGTACAGCCATCACGCCACCGATCCGGTCTGCGGGAAGCTCCTGAACGCGTTCGACCTGGTACGGCTCCATAAGTTTGCGGAGCTTGATGACAACTGTCCAGAAGACGCGCCGGTCACGAAGCTGCCATCCTATAAGGCCATGTCGGAACTGGCTCTTTCCGATGCAAACGTCAAATCCCTGCTGGCAAAGGAGCGGAAAGCCGAGGCCAATGCGGACTTCACGGACGGGAGCTGGCAGGGGCAGCTCACCTATGACAGGGCCGGGAATCTTCAGAACACCCTCCGGAACCTGATACTGGTCCTGGAGCATGACGAGAACCTGAAAGCCATCGTCTTCAACCAGCAGCTCGACGGCATGGAGATCAAAGGCGAGGTTCCGTGGAAGCACCCGTCCAAATTCTGGAGGGATGCCGATGACGCGCAGCTGGTGAGCTATATCGATACGAACTACGGCACTTTCTCACAGCGGAACTATCAGATCGCCGTAGCAAAAGTCGCCGATGACCGTTCCTACCATCCGATCAGGGAATATCTGAAAAGCCTGCCGGGCTGGGACGGAATCCCGCGCGCGGATACGCTCCTGATCAACTATCTCGGTGCGGACAACAACGACTATGTAAAGGCGGTGACAAGGAAGACGCTCTGTGCCGCTGTCTGCTGTGTCCTGAATCCCGGTTGTAAGTTTGACTCCATGCTGGTTTTAAACGGTCCGCAGGGAATCGGCAAATCGACGCTGATCGCAAAGCTGGCGGGCGAGTGGTTCTCCGACTCTTTAAGCCTTAATGACACGAAGGACAAGACCGCTGCCGAAAAGCTGCAGGGCTACTGGATTCTTGAAATCGGCGAACTGGCAGGCCTTCGGAAAGCCGAGGTGGAAACGCTCCGCTCTTTTCTATCCCGCCAGAACGACATCTACTGGGCGTCCTTCGGCAGAAGGCCGACGCCGCACCTGCGCCAATGCGTGTTCTTCAGAACGACCAACGCGGAAAGCGGCTACCTTCGCGATACGACCGGGAATCGCCGTTTCTGGCCGGTAAAAACACCAGGCGGGACGGACAGACATTCATGGGAAATCGACAGGCAAGAGATTGACCAGATCTGGGCTGAGGTTTTGGAAGACGTCTATCAAGGCGAGAAACTCTATCTTGATTCCAGCCTTCTGGACTTTGCGGCCACGCAGCAGCGCGATGCCCTTGAGTCGGATGAACGCGAAGGCATCGTCCGAGAGTATCTCACGCAAAAACTCCCGGATAACTGGGATGCCATGACGCTCTATGAACGCAGGAACTTCTTAAACGGCGAGTCTGAATTCGGCGGAGGGAAGCTCACGGGCACCAGGGTCCGCACCAGAGTTTCCAATATGGAGGTCTGGTGCGAATGCTTCGGGAAGGATCGCGCCGATCTCTCCATATCGGAAGGCAACCGGATCAAGGGCATCCTGATCAAGCTCGGATGGCACCGCTACGAAAAGAAGGTGCGTCTTCCCATTTACGGGGCGCAGTGGGTCTACGTCCCGGACGGGGAAAACAGCCCGTGACCTGTTCCACTCATGCCCGGACTGGAACAGCGGAACCGGAACAGAAATGTTCCGTTCCAGTCTGAACCATTCTGGAACAGGAAATCCGGAACACGAAAAACATCAGATTCGATGAACCTTCTTCACGGTCTGTTTTTGCGTTGTGCAAAGTCCTTCCGTCAGCCATCGGAACTGCTGGGCGGTCATCTTTTCCACATCGGATCGGTCCCGCGGCCACCGGAATTTTCCATCTTCCAGACGTTTGTACAGCAGAAGAAATCCATCTCTTTCCCAGAGCAATCCTTTAATTCTGTCTGCTCTTCTTCCGCAAAAGAGAAACAGTGTCCTTTCCGTGAATGGATTCAGATTCGTTTCCGACTGTATGATCCCGGCGAGACTGTCGATACCATATCTCAGGTCTGTGTATCCGCAGGCGATATATACCGTTATCTGATCGGTATGAAGATCATTAAACATTACTCAGTACCTACAGAATCGTTCTGACCTGGCTGACTGGAGCGTCATAAGGAAGCTTAAGCGTTGCCTTATCAAAGTAAATGACAATGCAGGATTCAGTGGCAGGCTCATCCGTTGCTTCCTGCATTTCTGTTTCCTGCTGCAAAGAAGGCGCAACCATGACAAATCTTGACGGTTCCTCGTCATTATGCTGTTCATATTCCTTCGCGGCATGCCGCACGCGAGTACAGCGATAACTAAACGTATTGATGTTAATGCCGTGAATCTCGCACCATTGTTTTCTGGTCAGCCGGCTGTTCTGGCAATCGACCATATCCGATGCCCATTGCTGTAACCTCATTTTTTCAAAAACATCCATATTCACACCACCTTGTAAATTTCGGTCAAATTTTGTTGACCATATTTTACAAGATTTTAGAGTGTGGTGGTAGACACGTGCTATTTACCGCTTACGAACGATCTGGAAAAATAAGCGGATATGTTCTATGAACCTGAGGAAGAGGCGCACCGGATGTGCATCGGTGAGGTTCTGAAAAGCAGCCCGTTTAATCCCCTGTCTTTTTCAATAATCCCTTCTACTGGAAACCAATTAGAAATCGATATCTTTTCCGGTCAGATCTTTTGAGGTTCCATAGCCTTTTTCCAAAATAATCAGGTCCGAATTTACCTTGAATAAATCGCGGACATCAAAAACGGCGAACGTGGAGGGGTTGTCTCCTGCATATTTTTTGTTTCGCTGTAGTCCTCCAATCAGAATGCCGTTCCTGAATTCCGACTGCCTGCTGTTTCCGACGGCGATTTTTCCTTCATCGACTAGAAGGGAAAAACGGCGTAAATCAATGACAGCCAGTTTGACAAAGCGGTTATTTCTGGTGATCTGCTCAGCATCCTTTGTATCCGTATCCGCGATTCCATAGATCATATAATCCGCGGTTATCTTAAACCATTCGCTGTTTTTCCGATCCTCTGTATTATCCGGATAGGTGTAACGGAAAGTTATGTCATTGTAGCGCGCATAGGACTGTCTTCGGAATCTTTCCTGAACGGTGCGGTGGTGGCCGCCGACTAAGATATAGTAGTCAATTCCATCCGTTAAATCGGCGTTTCGTCGGTAATCCTCATCCCGGACATTGTCTAATTCCCACCCAAGATATTGATAGACCTTGGGCGCAATATTGCTGTGCACCGCGTCGGAAAATTTTCTGCGGTCGGGATAGCGTTTAAAATCTGCCATTTCTCTTTCTCCTTGTAATAATTTTTTCGTATTATTTAATAATTTTTTCGTATTATTTTATTTCTTATTTCCGGAGTTTTCTGTCTTCGTGCGGGTGCCCTGCCGGACTCGAATGAAGATCCGCTTGTAAATCCGCTTCCCGTCCACCAGGCACTGTTTGACGCCGCCGGTAAATAATCCGTTCGAAAATCCGGTTCCTTCGGCTTCGTCCGCGCCTACAATCTCAAACTGATCGGGATTGTATTTCCCCATGAATGAAATCGGAACGCCCATGACTCCGCTGTAATCGCAAGGAATGTCCGATGTCCGGCTGACTTCGACCGCCTTGTAATTGTCGTAACGCGGGTACTCTTCGGGCGTGTATCTCTTTACTAGAGTTATTTTTTCATGCCGCTTTTTAAGGTCGAGATTCGTATACCAGCATACATTCCCGAACTTTGCCATCAAAGTGCCGTCGGATTTTATATATGTGTTACTGCGGCCTTCCATATTCTCCGGAATGATGAACTCTTTCGGGTAAGAAGTGCCCAGCCACATCTCGTTATGCATCACCAGCGGAAAAACTTCTTTATATGTAATCGCGTTCTGGTTTCCGATGATGATAAATTTCTTATTATGGCTCATCAGGGCAGCGATGTATTCCCGGAACAAAGAGAAAGGAGGATTTGTCACGACAATGTCCGCTTCATCCATCAGCTTTAAGCATTCCGGAGACCGGAAGTCGCCGTTCCCTTCGAGTTCCGTGAGTTTGTTCCCGTCGATTCTGAACAGTTGATCGATATCCAGTCTGTGAGCCGGCCGCCTGTCATCCGGCGGATCCTCACTGTCTTTTCTCTCTTCGTCCGGGCTGGCCGTATTATAACCGGGTGCATTAAGAATAGCTGCATCAGGAACAGCGGTCACCTCTGCCATATAGGCTGTATTCCGCAGGGATTCATCGTGGCTGTCCTTGTCGAATGGGGATAGCAGCAGCTTTCCGGCGGCCGGAGAACCGGCATAGCCGGTCGTAATTAATTTCCTGAGATGCAGCTTATGGAAATTCAGAACGAAATATTTGAAAAAATTGCTTTCAAAAGGATCATCACAGTTGCAGAGCACGGTTTTTCCGTCGAAATGATTTGAGTAGTGCTTCAGTTCTCTTTCGATATCGGGAAGGAGCGTGTAGAATTCATCCTTTTTCGCCCGCGCGGCCGTATTCAAACTTTCGTTTCCTGCCATTCGTCCGTGATGACCTTTCTGCGGGAATTTGGGTAATTTACTTTCCTTTCCCGATCCTGCTGTCTTTTTCTTTGTCCTGGAGTTTCTATTTTGAAATTATACACTCTGGGTTTCAAAAAATCCCGGAAATTTGAAAAACGGATTTTTCAGCATCTCCCTCTAATCTCATGAAGTTGCTGTCTCCGATCCGGGTATATTCGTGGTAAAATAAATATGTCTTGAGTTTTTTATTTGTATATAAGTATGAATGGAGAAATCATGAGATACCCTGAATTTTTGAAACCCGGCGGCACAGTTTATTTTGTCGCGCCTTCCTTCGGGCTGGCTGATGAGAGCGGACGGGAAGGAATGGAGAGGAATAAGAGAAGGCTGGAGAGCGAGGGATACCGCGTCGTACTCGGGCCGAATGTATTTCGGGATGACGGCGTCGGAATCAGCAGCAAACCGGAGAACTGCGCGCAGGAGCTTACGGATGCCTGGCTTTCAGAGGATCCGGGCGTTCTGGTATCGGTGAGCGGCGGAGAGCTGATGTGCGATGTGATTGAGAGGCTGGACTGGGAGAAAATCCGGGCGGGACGTCCGAAATGGTACATGGGATTCTCGGATAATACGAATATGACGTTCCTTTTAACGACGCTCTGCGATACCGCGTCCGTCTACGGACCGAACGGCGGAAGCTATGGAGCGGAGACTTTGTACCCGTCTCTTCTTGATGCCGCGGCGGTTCTCAAAGGAGAAAAGACAGAGGTTCATAGCTACGGCGAATGGCAGATGATTGCGCGTTCGATCGACGGCGGGTGGCCGAAAAAACTCGGAATATTCCCGGATCATAAGCTCGTGCTTCATAATTATCCGGAGAATGACATGAAATTCTCCGGACGGCTTCTCGGAGGATGCATCGATATTCTGAACGTTCTTCTTGGAACGGAGTACGACCGTGTTTCGGAATTTCTTGAAAAATATAAAGAAGACGGATTCATCTGGTTCCTGGAGTCGTGCGACCTTACGGTGCTCCAGATCCGGCGCTCGCTTTGGCAGATGAAGCATGCGGGCTGGTTTAAGTACGCGAAGGGATTTCTGATCGGAAGGCCGATGATTTTCGGAGAGTCAATTCTCGGCGTGGATCAATACAATGCGGTGACGGATATGCTCGGCGATCTGGATGTTCCGATTGTGATGGACGCGGATATCGGGCACCTTCCTCCGGCGATGCCTCTGATTACAGGATGCTTCGCGGATGCGGAAGTGCACGGAAACGATCTTCGGGTGAAGATGACACTGAGATAGGGATTTTGTTTGCAATGGATTATCGAAGAATGTACAGAGAAAAGCTCCGCACGCCCGACCAGGCGGTGCAGGTTGTCAAAAGCGGAGACTGGGTGGATTATTCCACGAATATGGGATTTCCGGTTCTTCTGGATCAGGCTTTGGCCAAGAGAAAAGAAGAGCTTACGGATGTTAAGATCCGGGGGAATCTGATCTTCGGGCCGATCCAGACCGTCGAATGCGATCCGGAGCGGGAGCATTTCATTTATAACTCGTGGCACTGCTCGGCTTATGAGAGAAAACTCGGCGACCGGGGACTTTGCAATTTTATTCCGATGATTTTCCGGAATCTTGTTCCGTATTACCGGGCGTTTCTGACGGTGAACGTCGGCATGGTGTCAGTTTGCCCGATGGATGAGCATGGATGGTTTAATCTGTCCGGCGCGTCCGGCGTCGCGAAGGGGATCCTTGAAACTGCGGATGTCGTTATTGTAGAAGTGAACGAGCGTCTTCCCAAAGTCTGCGGCGGATACGGGCAGGCGATTCATATCAGCGACGTGGACTATATTGTGGAAGGCGACCATGATCCGCTTCCGGTCATTCCGGTTTCGGAACCGACGGATGCGGACCGGAAGGTGGCGGAAGAAATCATTAAGCTGATCCCGGACGGCGCGACCCTGCAGTTCGGAATCGGCGGCATGCCGAATACACTGGGCATGATGCTGGCGGAATCGGATCTTAAGGATCTGGGCATGCATACCGAGCTTGCGTCCGACGCGTATGTGGCGCTGGATGAGGCGGGAAAGCTTACGAATAAGAAGAAGCGGTTTCTGCCCGGAACCGGTGTGACGGGGATGGCGTTCGGAACCGAGAAGGTCTACCAGTGGGTGAATGAAAACCCGGGGGTTGCGTTTATGCCGCTGGAGAGGGTGAACTCGCCGGAAATCATCGGGGAAATTGACAACATGATTTCGATCAACAACTGCATCGCGGTGGATCTCTATGGACAGGTCAGCGCGGAGAGCGTGGGCGCCCGGCAGATCAGCGGAACCGGTGGGCAGCTGGATTACCTGACCGGTGCGGCGATGTCCAGGGGGGGCAAAGCCTTTGTCTGCATGACTTCGACCTTTACGGATAAGGAAGGGGTCGTTCATTCCCGGATTCGTCCGACGTTCCAGGGAGATATTGTTACGGATCCCCGGAGTCAGGCATATTATCTCGTAACTGAGTACGGGCTTGTAAATCTGGTTGGAAAGACGACCTGGGAACGCGCGGAGATGCTGATCTCCATCGCGCATCCGGATTTTCGGGACAGACTGATCAAAGACGCGGAAAAACTGGGGCTTTGGAGGCGGTCGAACAAGCGGTGAAATTCTTGAGAGATCCCAGGGGGCACTTACTTTGTGAAGCTTATATTCCATTATTCCCATAGCTGAAAAGAAATCCCGTATCCACGGAATTTTCTGCGGATACGGGATTTTTCTCGGGTGCTTTACCAATAATTTTTGATGATTTACGTTTTTCGATCGGGCAGAGAGTTACGCCTCTTGCGGTTACTGTCCCAACTTCTCCTGGATCGCCTGCTTCATGATTTCCTTCGGCTGGAATCCGACCAGGCGGCCTGCTTCTTCTCCATTCTTGAGAATCAGCACCGTCGGAACGCTCATAATTCCGTATTTCATCGCGAGTTCCTGAGAATCGTCGACATCGACGTTATAGAACTTCGCGTCGGTCAGCTCCTCGGAGATGTCCGCGATAACCGGTCCCAGCATCTTGCACGGACCGCACCATGTCGCGGAGAAATCGATGACGGCTCTTTCGTCTTTCATTGCTTCATTCCGAAATTCTTCAGCGGAAATTTTCTTGATCATCTGGAACCTTCCTTTCTCTTCTGTTCATCCAGATAGGCGGCAGCCGAAAGCGCGGCGACATTTCCTTCTCCGACGGCTTTCGCGTCCTGATAAGGCTGCCCGGTGATATCTCCCGCCGCGAAGCAGCCTGCAATATTTGTTGCCATATTCCGGCCGGTCACGATGTGCGCGCCGTCCGTTTCGAGCCCGGGCACCAGACGGGAAGGCGCGATGCTTTCCCGAAGGACAAAGACTCCGTTTGTAACATATTCATTACCCGATTCGGTGCGGAGGCAAACACCTTCCGTAGGATTTGAAGGATTCTGAAGATGGATTTCCTTCGGTTTCTCCCGAAGAATCTCGACATTCTCCGGAAGTCCTTCTGGCTCTTCCGGATACTGCGGAAAATAGAATACCTTCGCCGCGACCTCCGCCAGGAATGCGGCTTCGGCTTCTTCCTTCGGAGCATAGCCGATGACCGCAGAGGTCTTTCCATGATAAAGTGTTGCGTCGCAGGTCGCGCAGTAGCTGACGCCCCGTCCGAGATTCTCTTCCTCACCGGGAAGGGTCTTTCCCATTACGACGCCGGACGCGAGGATGACGGCGGAAGCTGTGTACATATTTTCGCCGGCCTGAATGGCAAATTCGCTTCCCATTGCGTAGACGGCGCTTACGCGCTCTTCAGTAACAG
Organism: Eubacteriales bacterium; assembly: GCA_029098205.1. GTDB lineage: Bacteria > Bacillota > Clostridia > Peptostreptococcales > Anaerovoracaceae > Aminicella. Next base: position 10,157 of record JAQXNW010000006.1, read on the forward strand.
GAATTCCGCGTGCGTCAAGATGCGAGAGAAATGTTTTCGCCAGATCCTCTCCGGTAATCGAAGGAAGCCCCGGGTAATTTTCGATTAAATGACTCTTCTTTACTTTCTGGCTGATTTCCCGGCTTCCGAAAAGAAGAATCTTCTTATTTCTGTTTTTCGCGGTGAGCGCCGCAGACACGCCCGCAGGACCGGTGCCGATGATGGCGATATCGTATTTTTCCATATCGGATTCCTTTCCGATGTTTTTAATAATGAGTAAAAAATTAAATAATAATGTAATGAGTAAAATTTTCGGAAGCAAAGCAGGCCGCGGTATCTGCTGTCTGCCTTTCTGCATCCATGTTAAGTTATTTATTCTCAGTTTTTTTTAAAATGAAACCGCCCGTGTAAAATTTTCGATGATCCTGAGCGCCGATGCCGAAAAAACGCGCACTTTCCTGTATTCTGTGGTAGAATCAGCATAGTACATAAAAAAATTGAAGTAGAAGGAGAGAGCGGCATGAACAGTAAGCGGTACGATGGCGTATATTATCCGGTTCGTCCGATTACGGATTTGAAAGATATCCTGGTACAGAGCACAGAGATGTTCGCGGACCAGACAGCATATTTGACAAAAGACAAGAAAGAAGGACGGTTCGTTCCAATTACATATCGGAAGGTCGGAGAGGACTACCGTGCTCTCGGCACGAAGTTTCGGAGCATGGGGCTCCATGGGAAGAAAATCGGCGTGATCGGGGAAACGCGCTACGAATGGATTCTGACATACTTTGCGGTCGTTGCGGGCGCGTCGGTGATCGTGCCTTTGGACAAAAATCTTCCGCAGGGCGAACTTCTCGGGCTGATCGAACGCTCCGAGATGTCCGCACTCGTATTTTCGGATAAATGCCGTAAGAACGTGGAGCCTTTGACGGAAGAGGCCGGGAAAGAAGGAAAGATTCAATATTTCATCTCGATGGATCAGGAAGAGGAGCAGGACGGCGTCCTGTCTTTCTGGGGCCTTGTGGAGGATGGAAGAGATCTTCTGGAAACGGGCGAAACCGAGTATCTGGATCAGGTTGTCGACCCGGATCAGATGTCGACGCTTTTGTTTACGTCCGGGACGACCGGCATGGCGAAGGGCGTTATGATTTCGCACCGGAATATCGCGTCGAATGTGTATGAGATGTCGAAATTCTTCCATATTCCGGAGCCGGGCATCGTATATTCGGTTCTTCCGATTCATCATGTGTATGAGATGACCTGCGATATCTGGACGACGTTCTATCAGGGAAAGACCCTCGCGAACTGCGAAGGTCTGAAATATATTCTGAAAGACATGCAGGAGGTGCATCCGAATGTCATGCTGGGCGTTCCTCTGATTTTCGAGAAGATGTATAAGGGAATGCTGAAACAGGCGAAACGCCGCGGAGAGGATGAAAAGCTTCTTCGGGCGATCGATCTTTCCAAGAGACTGAAGCTGTACCGGAATTCCTTCGCGGTGAAGCGGATGTTCCGCGCGATTCACAGCTCCTTCGGCGGCGATATCAAGGCCTTTGTCGTCGGTGGCGCGGCGGCGGATCCTAAGATCATCGAGGATTTTGAAGCGATGGGATTTCCGATGGTGCAGGGATACGGCATGACGGAAAACTCGCCGATCGTCGCTTTGAACCCGGACCGCTACCGGAAGGCGGACGCGGTCGGGCAGCCGCTACCGGGAACGAAAATCCGCGTGATCAATCAGGACGAGGATGGAATCGGCGAATTGATCGTTAAGGGTCCTTCCGTGATGATGGGATACTATCAGAATGAGGAAGCTACGAAGGAAGCCCTGCAGAACGGCTGGCTTCATACGGGGGATCTGGGATATGAGGATGCGGACGGCTTCTTCCATCTTACGGGACGCAGCAAGACCGTCATTGTTACGAAGGGCGGAAAAAACATCTTCCCGGAGGAAGTGGAAGATACGATCCTGAAAAACGACTTGGTGAAGGAAGTTCTGGTACATGGAGTTCCGGACGAACGCGTCGGAAATGTGATCGTCACAGCGGATATTTTCCCGGATTACAGTCTTCTTAAGGAACAGCAGGGGGAGATGACAGACAGTGAAGTCTACCATTTCTACCGGAAGCTGATCGATGACGTAAATGAAACGATGCCGCCGTACAAGCAGGTGAAGCGGATCAACATTCGGAAGACGGAGTTCACCAAGACGACGACCGGAAAAATCAAACGGTATGGAAACCGTCTCTCTGCGGGTGAGATCGCGTCGGTGGACGAAGGCAAGGGCGAGTATTACGCCGTGAATAAGATCGAGGAAGGAAGAATCCGTGATCTCGTAGAACAGATCAAACAGTCGGATGATCCGATTGTGTTGCACCGCGACCTGGAACCTGTTTCGACGGTGAAGGGAATTCTGAAAAGAGCGCTTGAGAAGTATCCGACGCGGATCGCGTTCGCGCAGCGGTTCGATGAGAGCGGCGATTCCGCGGAGCTCAGCTATGAGCAGGCGATCGCGGATATCGAAGGGCTGGGCACGGCGCTGATCAACCGCGGACTTTCCGGAAAACGGATCGCGATTCTTGGGAATAATACGTATTCAGAGGAAATTTCGTTCCTTTCGATTTCGGCAGGCGTCGGATCGGTGGTTCCGATTGACCGGCAGCTGGATCCGGAGGAAATCCGCCGGCAGATGCGGAAGGTGGACTGCAGCGCGGTGATCTACGATGAGCGGTGCGGGGACCTCATGGATGAGGTTTTGAGCAGCGAAGAAATGAGCGGAGTGAAGCGCATCGTGTCCGGATCCATCGATGAATCTTTGTTCCGGGAAGAGGAAAGTAAAGAACTCGGCATGAAGGGCGTCTGGTCCTGGCAGGCTCTGGTAGAGGAAGGAAAGAGGCAGATCGGTCAGGGAGACCGGCAGTACCTGGACGCGAATGTAACCGGCAAAGATGAGGCGGCTGTTTTTTTCACATCCGGTGTTACGGGCCCTGCGAAGGCGGTCGGACTCACGCATATGAACCTGATGGCGGATCTTATTTCCACGGCGTCGGTTCTGGATATACGGGAGGATGACACGGTATATTCCGTCATCCCGCCGAACAATATTTATCAGTGCGCGCTGGGCATTCTGATGCCGATGTACAAGGGGGCCAGGATCGCGAACTTCGAGAGCGTTCTTTCGCTGGAAGAGGATCTTGGAAACTCGCAGCCGACGGTGCTTCTTGCGGAACCGGTTATGATGCAGGAAATTTATGTCCGCATCGAGGATGAGATCAAGGAGAGCACGCGTCCGGGAAGGCTGGATAACATCCGGCAGCTCCGGAAGATCGCTTCCCGCTTTAACAGCGTAAATCCGCTCCGTGTCTATAACAGGACCGCGGAGAAGAAGTTGGGCGGGAAAATGCGTCTCATGATTTCCGGCGGCGGAAAGATCGATCCGGAGGTACTGGATTTCTTTAATGATCTTGGAATTACGGCGATTCAGGGATACGGAATGACGGAGTGCGGCGCGGTCGCGGCGATGAATCCGGACGATTCCAAGCTTTCAAATTCCGGATCCTGCGGACATATTCTTCCTGGAATCCGGATCCGGATCGCGTCTTCGGAGAAAGGACGCTCCGGCGAGATCTGCATAAAAGGCCGGAATGTCATGAATGGATATATCGGGGATGAAGAGAAGACAAACGAGGTTCTTCAGAACGAGTGGTTCCATACCGGAGACATCGGATACCTGGACGATAACGGATTCCTATATATTGAAGGACGGCTGGCGGATTCGGATTCAAGCGAGGAAGAGTAACAGGCAGGAGAAGGAATGAACAGGATGCGATATCCCCGTCTTACCATGAATCTGGATAAGCTCCGGGAGAATGCGGCATACGTTGCGGACCAGTGCGAAGCATGCGGAATTGAAGTGACCGGTGTTGTCAAAGGCTTTTTCGGCGTCCCCGAAATATCCCGGGAGTTTCTCAATGCCGGAATCAAGACGCTGGCTTCTTCCCGCGTGCGGCAGCTGGCACGTCTTCGGGAATCCGGGATCGATGCCCGGCTGCTTCTGATCCGAATCCCGATGATGCGGGAAATTCCGGATGTGATCCGGTATGCGGACGGATCCTTAAACAGCGAGGTTTCTGTGCTTCGCGCGCTCGATGAAGAGGCCGGACGGCAGGGAAAAATCCATGATGTAATCCTGATGGATGATATCGGAGATCTCCGGGAAGGCTTCTGGGAGCGAAAAGACTTGATCGAATGCGCGCTCGCTGTAGAGAAGGAGATGCCGAATCTTTATCTGAAAGGGATCGGAACGAACGTAGGATGTTACGGATCTCTGGTTCCGACAAAAGAAAAGCTGCAGGAACTGGTGGATGACCACCGGGCGGTCGAAGAAGCGGTCGGCCGGACACTGGACATCTGCTCGGGCGGAGCGACGTCCAGTCTGATGAGGGTCTTTGACGGAGACATGCCGGAGGGGATTAATCACCTCCGGATCGGAGAGGGAATCATCGTCGCGAGGGATCTTGACAAGCTGTTCGGATATGATCTTTCCAAAATGCACGAAGATATATTCCGTCTGGAGGCAGAGATTGTTGAAGTAAAGGACAAGCCCACCTATCCGGTGGGCACGCTCGGGGTTGACGCGTTCGGGCATAGACCGGTTTACGAGGACCGCGGCATCCGGAGACGCGCGATTGCGGCGCTTGGAAAGGCAGATTTTGGAAGCAGTCCGGAGGAAATTTTCCCGCTGGATTCGGGCGTGACCGTGATCGGCGCGTCCAGCGATCATACGCTTCTGGATGTGGAAGATGCGGATCGGGATTTTCACCCGGGCGATATTGTGTCTTTCGCGATTGATTACGCGTCGATGCTTTATCTTACGAATACGCCGGAAGTTTCGTTTGAGCTGGTTCATAGCAGCTGAAAAAATGGCCGCATGGAGTAAAGAAGCTCCATGCGGCTTTTGGCTTTTAAATTCGTATCAGTAAATTACATCAACTGCGGCATCTTTTTCTATTTCCAAAAAGATTTATAGGTTTTCAGGAAACGGATCGTCGATGAGCCTGGTCCAGTGAAAATCATTCTTCTCCAGTAAATAAAGCTGAAGGAGGGAGGACGCGATGCCCATATACAGTCCAACAGAGGTGCCGGGCGCGATTCACACGAATATGTCCGGAAATAAGCCGAACGACAGTCTGTTCGGGTTACGGACGGAGGGATGACCTGCAATTAGAGAACGCGCCGCGGTTTAATTCCTTGTATTTCTTTCCCGGTCCTCTTTATCTTTATTGTCTTACAGCGCCGGAAACTGTGCTAATATAGAGCTGTGCGGACATTTCTGGCTGCGCGGATATGACAAGCTGTGAGGATATCGCTGAGATCTGAGATAATAGAAATCATAATAAAATGGCAGCAGAAATGAGGCGTCCATGAAATACTTGATTATTGTAGATGTGCAGAATGACTTTGTCGACGGTGCTCTGGGAACGGCGGAGGCGCAGGCAATGCTTCCTGAGCTCCTGAAGAAGGCGGAGAATTTTCAGGGAACCATTATCCTGACGAAAGACACGCACACAGAGGATTATCTGAATACGCAGGAAGGGCGCCTGCTTCCGGTTCCTCACTGCATCCGGGGAATGGAAGGATGGGAATTCCCGGAGCCGGTCGCAAAGCTGGCGGCGACGCGGAATGCCCGCGTTTATGAAAAACCGTGTTTCGGAAGCATGGAGCTCGCAAGGGATCTTGCGGAGGCAGGAGATGCGGAATCGGTGGAACTTGTCGGACTCTGCACGGATATCTGCGTTATTTCGAACGCGCTTCTGATAAAAGCGGCGCTTCCGGAGGTTCCTGTGTCGGCAGATGCAAGGTGCTGCGCGGGTGTTACGCCGGAGAAGCATAAGGCGGCGCTTGAGGTGATGCGGAGCTGTCAGGTTCTGGTTGAAGGATGAGGCCGGAAGGAGTCCGGGCCGCGGCGGAAAAGCGGCGGGCTTTGTCAGGGCAGACCCCAGGCCCTTACGTAAAGAGAAGGAGACGGTGATGAGCGAATACGATCCGCTATGGCGATATATACAGGTGAACGCAGAACCGCACGAAATCATTGATTTTGACAAAGCCGAGGAGGTTTCGGATGTCCGGATCGAGCCTTCTTTTCAGGAACATACAAAGGAACTGATCGAATACGGTTTTAAGGTCGAGCGGATTTCCTGGAAGCACCGGTGGTTTGAAATCCGGATGTTATAACCCGGGAGCTTTGACGGGAGTTTGCGGGAATCGGAGTCGCCATGAAAATTGTCATGATTACCGGCATGGTTTCTATGGGAATCGGACAAGGCGTACAGCCGCTTTTGGGATATTCATTCGGCGCCGGGAACAGGGACCGCTTTAAAAAATATATGAAGTTCTCGCTGCTTTTCGCGACAGGTCTTGGCATCGCGCTTACCGTTCTATGTTATGCTTTTGTGCATTCGATCGTCGCTGCGAAAGAGATGGAGCTGAGTCAAAGGGCCGGCGCTGCGGTAAGCCGACCGGACATTTGCTTTTGCAGCGATCCGGCCGGACGCCTGTAAGACCGCTGCTTTGCCCGCGGTTCGGCGCCTGCCGCTCGAATTGACAATAATAAAAGCGTAAAGTATAATACCAAAGCAAGTACACCTTTTTTGTTTTTTGAGAAATTTCGGGATTCGGGAAGGGTGTTTTTCGCGGAAAGCGGGGTTTATATGGCTGAAAAAATTACAATGACCCAGCAGGAGTTTGAGAAACTTCAGGAAGAGCTGGAAGCGCAGAAGTCTCGGCGGAAGGGAATCGCAGAGGAAATCGCGATCGCAAGAGGTCATGGAGACTTGTCCGAGAACGCGGAATATGACGCGGCGCTGAATGAGCAGGCTGAGCTGGAAGAAAACATCAGCAAGCTGGAAGAGCGTGTGCATAATGCGCATATCATTACAGAAGAAGAACTGAGCGAAGGAAAGGTAAACGTAGGGCATGTCGTGAAAGTGAAGGATCTTTCGACGGAAGAAGAGCTTTTGTTCGAGATCGTCGGACAGGATCCGGATCCGTTCGCGGACATCCCGAAGATTACACTGAACAGTTCGATTGGACGGAATCTGAATGGAAAGGAAGAAGGAGAAGTCGCGGAAATCATGCTTCCGGACAACCGGGTGCTTCATTATCAGATTGTTGAAATCCGTCAGAAATAAAGGAGTGAGAGAAAGAATATGAGTAACGAAACACCGGATAACGGCGTACGATCGGATGAGACGGTCTTGTCGGAGGAAGAACTCAGCGAGCAGCGGCAGATCCGAAGAAACAAGCTGAAGGATCTGCAGGATGCGGGAAGAAATCCGTATCTGCAGGAGACTTGGGATGTAACGGCGCACAGCGCGGATATTAAAGAGAATTTCGAAGCGATGGAGGGCGAGGAAGTTTCCGTTGCGGGGCGGATCATGACGAAGCGTGTCATGGGAAAGGCTGCCTTCTTTGATATCCAGGATAAGCAGGGCCGGATTCAGTGCTATGTAAGAAGAGATGACATTGGTGCTGAGGAATATAAGTGGTTTAAGACCTACGACATCGGTGATATCGTCGGAATCGTGGGAACGATTTTCAAGACGAAAACCGGAGAAGTCACGGTGCATACGAACCGCCTGGTGCTTCTGACAAAGTCGCTGCAGGTGCTTCCGGATAAATGGAGCGGTCTTAAGGATCAGGATCTCCGCTATCGGCAGAGATATGTGGATTTGATCGTAAACCGCGACGTGCAGGATACTTTTGTCAAGCGCGCGCAGATTATCCGTGAATTCCGCCGCGTACTGGAGGAGGAATACGGATTCCTGGAGGTTACGACTCCGGTGCTGCATACGATTGCGGGCGGCGCGGCTGCGCGGCCTTTCGTTACCCATCACAATACACTGGACATCGACATGTATCTCCGCATCGCGACGGAGCTTTATCTGAAGCGCTGCATCGTAGGAGGTCTGGACCGTGTCTATGAGCTGGGACCTGTTTTCCGGAACGAAGGCATGGATCAGCGCCATAACCCGGAGTTTACTTCCATGGAGTGCTATATGGCGTATGGCAACATGGAAAATATGATGGATGTTACAGAGCAGATCGTATATCGTTCGCAGATGGCGGTAAACGGTACTCCGGTCATTCATTTCCAGGGAAAAGAATTTGACGTTACACCTCCGTGGCGCCGTCTGGATATGACGGATGCCGTGAAGGAAGTTACCGGCATTGATTTCCACCAGATTGACAAGGACGAGGACGCGCGGAAGGCGGCCATCGACTATGGCATGGATCCGGCGGAGGTCGGAAACTGGACACGCGGTAAAATCATTGCGGAGATGTTTGAGGATTACTGCGAAGAGTATCCGGGACTGATGGACGGACCGATTTTCCTTACGGGTCATCCGGTGGAGATCTCTCCGCTTGCCAAGAGAGATCCGAAGGATCCCAGAATTACCCGCCGTTTCGAAGCGTACATTAATGGCTGGGAGATCGGAAACGCGTTCTCGGAACTGAACGACCCGATTGATCAGTATGAACGGTTTGCGGAGCAGCAGAGAGAACGGGATACCGGAGAGGATGATGAAGCGCATCCGATGGATCTTGACTTTGTAAACGCGCTGGAGGTTGGCATGCCTCCGACGGGCGGCCTCGGTATCGGCGTAGATCGTGTGATTATGCTTATTACGAATCAGCCGACCATCCGTGACGTACTTCTTTTCCCGACAATGAAGCCTTTGGATATCGAGAAGAAGGCGGCGCATACGGATGCGGCTGCTACGGCGCCTGAGAAGCCGGAAGAGAAAATCGATTTCTCCAAGGTTACGATTGAGCCTTTGTTTACAGATTATGTAGACTTTGATACCTTCAGCAAATCGGATTTCCGCGCCGTGAAGGTGAAAGACTGCTTCGAGGTTCCGAAGAGCAAGAAGCTTCTTCAATTTACCTTGGATGACGGAACCGGAACCGACCGCACGATTCTTTCCGGAATAAAAGCATACTACGCGCCGGAGGATCTGATCGGAAAGACGCTGATCGCCATCGTAAATCTTCCGCCTAGGAAGATGATGGGTGTGGATTCGTGCGGAATGCTGCTTTCGGCGATTCATGAAGAGGAAGGGGAAGAGAAACTGAACCTTCTGATGGTGGATCCCCGGATTCCGGCGGGCGCGAAGCTGTACTGATCCGGGTCGAAGCATCGGTAGAAAAAAGCTGTTATGACGAAAAGCAGCGCTCTGCGATAAACAGAGATTCATAGTTTCGTTTTGGAAGTTCAGAGAGGCACTCCTTTCTCGGAATCAATCTGAGAAAGGGGATGCCTCTTTTTGGGTGCGCCCAAGAAATGTGTATATCAATCATGAGCCGAAAAATATTCGGGTTTTGGCGACAAAAGCTATACACATCAAGAAAAATGCATGGCTTGGAGCAAGAAGGAGTGTTGCCCCGGCGTGACTATTGGCGGGAATGCCATTATCGGAACCGGAAAGGTATTCCTGTTTTCGAAAATTTAACATATAATTAAAAATAATCCGGTCGAGACTGGCTTATAAATGACATAAAATATGCTGAATGTGATGGGCGGCGGAATGAGCCGGCGCGTGCTGCATTTGAAAACTTGGAAGGATACTATGAGCAGGAATCAGTCAGACGGTAGGCTTACGAAATTGGAAAAATCCTGGATCCTCTATGATGTCGGAAACTCCGCGTTTACGATGCTCGCGTGTTCTTTGATCCCGATCTGGTTCAAGACGCTTGCCGTCGGTACGAATCCCGGTCAGATCTCATCGGACCGCGCGACTGCGTACTGGGCGCTTCTTACCTCTGCAGTGACAATTGCCACCGCGGTGCTTGGGCCTGTCTTGGGGACGTTTATGGATTACGAGGGACGGAAGAAGAAATTCTTTACGGTGACTCTTTTGATCGGAGTGATCGGCTGCATCGCAGCCGGATTCTCGCGGACTTGGGGAATATTCCTTCTCCTCTATGCGGTCAGCCGTGCAGCGTATTCGATTACGCTTCTCGTTTATGACGCGATGCTGGGAGATGTTACGACGGATGACCGGCTGGACGCGGTATCGACGTATGGATACGGATGGGGATATATCGGCTCCTGCGCACCGTTTCTTGCCGCGCTGGGCGCGTATATCCTGGGGCCGGATATGCTTGGAAAAATCTCGAACCGCATGACGATGCTCATCGGATTCGGCGTGACGGGCATCTGGTGGTTCGCGGTGACCATACCGCTTCTCCGTAATTATAAGCAGACACACTTTGTCCCGAAAGAATCCCATACGGTTCGGCATACATTTCGAAAATTAGGAAGAACGGCGGTTCGGATCTGCACAGAGGACCGGAAAGTCATGTGGTTTCTGATTGCGTTCTTCCTGTATATTGACGGTGTTGGAACGATCATTGATAACTGCATCAATGTAGGGACGGATCTTGGACTCAGCACGGTCGGACAGGTCGTGACGCTTCTTTTGACGCAGGTTGTCGCGTTCGCGTTTTCGCTTCTTTTTGTCCGTCTTACGCGGAAGTACCGGACGGTTACTTTGATCAAAGTATGTATTCTAGGGTATTTCGCGGTATGTCTCTATGCGCTCACGCTTCACAGCATTCTGGGGTTTGCGGTTCTCGCATTCGGCGTCGGGATGTTTCAGGGATCGATTCAGTCCCTTTCCAGAAGCTATTATACGAAGATCGTCCCGAAGGACCGGCTTGGGGAATATTTCGGAATTTACGATATTTTTTCGAAAGGCGCTTCCTTTCTTGGTTCGGCGGTGCTCGGCGTGGTAAAATTAATGGGAGGGAGCGCAAACATCGCGGTAGCGTCCCTGGCTGTGTTTTTTATCCTGGGTTTCTTCTTCCTCCGCATTGCGGACAGAGTACAAGAGAGGAGAGCGGAATTATGAGAATATGGGCGCATCGCGGGTGCAGTCTCCGGTATCCGGAAAATACGCTTTCGGCATTTCGGGCGGCGGCGGAGATTCCGGGGCTCGCCGGAATCGAGACAGATGTGCAGATGGCAAAGGATGGGGAGCTGATCGTTCTTCACGATGAGAAGGTGGATCGGACGACGAATGGAACCGGATGGGTGAAGGATTTTACGCTCTCGGAGATTCAGGCGCTTTCGGTAGATGTAAAAGACGGCGGTGCGCCGGAGCATATTCCGACGCTTGAGGAAGTGCTGGATGTTCTGGCCCCGTATATGAAAAACGGGCTTAAGCTGAATATTGAGCTTAAGAACAGCAAGGTCCAGTATCCGGGCATGGAAGCCCGTGCGATCGCCACGGTTGGATCCTACGGGGTTCTGCGCCAGACAGTGTGGTCGAGTTTTTACGCGAAGTCTTTGTCCATCGTACGGTCGTTCCTTCCGGACGCGGAGATCGGGATTCTTGATATCAAGGCGTCGGACTGCCTGTATAAAATGAAAGGCGGCTGCGGCGCGGATGTGATTCATCCGTACGCGAAGGCAATGGATGTTACGGCGGCGGAAGTTTCGGGGCTTACGGTCCGCGGGTGGCTTACGGAGAAGCTGTATCCGGCGGAGAAAACGGAAGAGGCGCTGGATCTTGAAGCGCTGGAGAAATCCGGCGTAACGGATGTGTTTATGAATGAACCAGAGCGGTTTCTCTGAGAAGATTGGCCGGGAAAGGCCGGGAAGTGATTTCCTCTGAGAGCGGCAGCCGGGAATTGGCTGAGGTGGTTTCTCTTAGGGCAAGTGTTCGGGAAAGCCGGTGCGGAGAACCCTTCCGGCGGATGGATTCAGGTGAGCGATACGGATTTTTCAACATGGATGAATGAAACGGTGTGCCCGTATATTACCCTGCGGCGCACCGAAAATTATTTTCGGACAAAGGACGGCCTCCGCCTTCGGTACCGCATATTTCGGGCGGAGAACCCTTCCGGATCGGGCATGCGGAAGAAACGCGTCATGATTTTCCATGGATTCAGTGAATTTCTGGAGAAGTACGACGAGGCCGTCTGGCACTTTCTTCGGGAAGGCATGGATGTCTATATGCTGGAGCTTCGGGGGCACGGCTATTCGGACAGGGAAGTGCAGAATAAAGACCTTGTTCATGTGGATTCGTTTGACCAGTATACGGAGGATCTTCATGCATTCCTGAAAGAAGTGATGGAGCCGGAAGCGGGAGAGCGGAACTCGGAAACGATTCTTTTCGCGCATTCGATGGGCGGCGGAATCGGCGCTGTCTATGCGGACCGTTATCCGGATGATTTTGACAAAGTGCTTCTGTCTTCTCCGATGATTCGAATGCGGACGGGATCTGTCCCGGGATGGCTGGTGCCGCTCCTGGCCTGGTTCGGATGCGCCCGCGGGAAAGAGAAGGATTTCGCGATCGGGCAGGGGCCGTTTCCGGGCGAAGGCAATCCCTCTCCGATGAGCAGGAAAGTACGTTTTTTTTACGAAAAGCGGCTCGAAAATCCGAAGTTCCAGATGTGGAGCGCGTCATACGGATGGATCCGCGCGGCGCTTGAGAATTCGAAAAAGGCTGCACGTGTGTCCGGTCTTACGGTTCCGATGCTGCTTCTCGCGGCGGGACAGGATAAAATGGTTTATCCGGATAATATCCGAGAATACGCGAAGCGGCAGCAGAATGCGAGGTTCGTATTCTTTCCGGAAGGGCATCATGAGCTGTTTAATGATAATGAAGAAATTTCAGATCGTTTCTGGAAGGAAGTTTTTTCTTTTATCCGGGCGTAAAGGCCGGGAATGAGGATCCGGGAGCAAGGGCTGGAAAAAGAGTATCCGGAGGATCTCTTATAATACAAAAAGGAGAGAGAATTATGCTGGAAGTACTGCTTCAGGAATACGAAGCGTCGTTTGGAGAGCCTTTTCCGCTGGCGAAGTTTGAGGGTGCGGCGGAAATTGATGTAATCAGTATTGTATATACATGCATTTATGAAGGGCACCCTTACGTGCCTGGCATGAAGGTGAAAGAGGATCTTTTCCCGGACGCGCCCAAAAGCTGATAGTTTTGGAGGGCGCAATTCCGAAAGAAGCGGAAAGACCAGAAAAGGCAGAGGTTCCCGACCGGACAGTTTCCGGCGGGAAAGCTCTGTCTTTTGTTTTATTACGGGTTTGTGTCTGGAATCCGGCGTATAGGATAAAAAACGTGCCGAAACCGCCGTAATCATTGAAAATTCAATGACCGAAGCAGTTTTATCTTTTTTAGCGGATTCACTGAATCATCGCTGATCCAAAGTCTCCGGAATAAACGGATGAGGGAAATTTTCGGTGCATTTCGATAAATGATCCAGAAAATGAAGGGAAGCCGAAGAAAGTGCATCCTTATTTTTATAGATGATGCCGACAGTTCTGTGAATCGCAGGTTCGAACGGAATTTCGCGGAAATCCGCCCGGCTGGCAAGAATCGCGAGCTCCGGAAGGATCGCATACCCAAGCCCCTGCTCAATCATATTAAGGATGCTGTTGTCATCCGCAAGCCGGAACTGGATGTTCAGCGAAATCCCCTGGCTTTCAAGCGTATTCAGAAAATCCTTCTCGTCCCCTTCGTTCAGGACGATGAACGGATGATCCTGAATCGCGCGGAGATCGACGGATTTTTCGTTCGCCAGAGGATCGTCCGAAGGAACAACAAGGCGAAGCGGTTCCTTGAACAGAAGCTTTGTCTGAAAGTCGCGGATGTCGGATATATTTGTGATGCCAAAGTCTGAAACATCCTTGGAAACCCAGTTTTCGATCTCCCGGTAGTATCCCTGCTTGAAGTCAAAGTTAATATTCGGCCACGCGGCGTGGAAACTTTTCAGAACGGATGGAAGAATGGAACCCGTCAGCGTCGCGAACGTCGCGATTCGTACAACGCCGCTCTTTCCGTCCCGAAGAGACCGGCATTTTTGAGAAAGATTCTTCTCTGTCTGCACCATCTCCCGAATCAGAGGAATGACCTGTGTGCATTCATAGGTCATCTGAAGACCGCTTTTGGAGCGGATGAATAAAGGAATTCCTAGTTCCTCTTCCAGAGAATGAATCATATGGCTGATTGCGGACTGGCTGTAATTGAGTTCGCGCGCAGCGTCTGTGAAACTTCCTAATTCCACAATTTTCAGGAATGTCTGGTATTTGTTCAAGGTCGTTCTCCTGCTCTCTGTTTCCCCGCCTCGGTTTCCCGCCCGGGGCATCTGTTTCCCCAAGCGCCTTCGAATTTTGGAAATGTCTCCAGAAATGATTCACCTAATTTGTTTTATTATATCATTCAGCGGCTTGGTACGGACATGCTCTCTCCGCTTTAGGGATTTGAAAAAAATCGATGCAGAAAATGAAAAATGTTCATGTGAAAACAGGATGAAAAATATTGTTTTATCTCATCGATTTTTGGCGTTTGCGATAAAAATGCCCTTCATGTATCGTAATAAGTACAAAAACGGACGCGTCAAATTCATCATCAGCTTAAAGCGTGCTTCCAATCCGGGTTGGAGGCATGAGCAGCATGGAGGGAAAAAATGACTTTGGGGAAAGTGTTTTTCTGGCTGGACGATTTTCTATGGGGAACCCCGTTCATCGTCTTCTGTCTGTTTATTGGATTCTACTTCTTCCTTCGGGGAAAATGTTTTACGATTGTACATTTTCCGCATATCTGGAAGCATACGCTGGTCGCGCAGATTCATAAAGATAAAGATGCTGAGCAGAAGAAAGCAGGAACCGTATCTCCGATTGAAGCGGTCTGCATCGCGATCGGAGGATGTGTCGGCGCCGGAAACATCGGCGGCGTCGCGACCGCAATCGCTACCGGAGGCCCGGGCGCGGTATTCTACCTTTGGGTGTGGGCTTTTCTCGGCATGATGATTAAATGCGTCGAGATCACGCTTGGCTGCCATTATCGTACAACCAATGAGAAGGGTGAATATTTCGGCGGCGGCACCTACTGCCTGGAGCGCGGAATCGGCCGTGAGCAGCATCATCCGAAGCTTGGACTTTTCCTTGCGGTTCTTCTGGCCGTCTGCTTCTGGATGCAGTTCCTGGCAGGTTCGCAGGCTTATACGATCTCGGAAGTTCTGCACTATTCTTTCGGCATTAACATGGTCGTCGTGACGCTGCTTTATTCCGTAATGCTCTGGTATGTCATCTGGAAGGGCGTTCCCAGAATCGCGAAGCTCGCGACGATGGCGGTTCCGTTCATGTGCGTCGCATTCATCATCGGAGGACTTGGACTGATCATCGCGAATATTGCAACGCTTCCGTCGGTTTTCGTCAGCATTTTCAAGTATGCGTTCACACCGCACGCGGCCGTCGGCGGATTCGCCGGGTGCGCTGTATCCGAAGCGATCTCCCGCGGACTTTCCCGTTCGATCAACTCCGGCGAAGCTGGACAGGCGTCGTCTCCGTTCATTCACGGTTCGGCGGATACCCCGCATCCTGTGGCAGAGGGTCTCTGGGGCGCGTTTGAGATTTTTATGGACACAGTCGTTGTCTGCTCGATTTCCGCACTGGCTGTGCTCTGCACCGGTGAATGGACAAGCGGTGCGGATGGCGCTACGCTTTCGATTATGGCATACCATACGCTGTATGGACGTTTTGCAGATTACTTCATCGGCTTTATCATGGTTCTGTTCGGAATCACATCGACCGCCGGATGGTTCACGTACTACTGCACCGTTATCCAGTGGCTGTTCCGTTCGCATCCGATTCTAAGAGACCGCATTCTGTTCATCTTCAAGCTGGTATTCCCGATCCCGAACATCGTGATCGTAACCTCTATCACTGTCGGAGGATACAGCGCGGATCTGTTCTGGGCAATCGTAGACGTTTCGCTGGCGCCGGTTGTATTCAGCAACCTGCTCGGACTGTTCCTGCTCAGAAACAAGTTCTTTGACCTTCTGAAGGATTACAAGGCCCGTTACATGGGCATCGGCAAAGTCGATCCGAACTTCCGCGTCTTCTACGAAGATGATCCGAAGGTATTCGAGCAGGAAGAGGCGCTCCGTCAGCACTTCCGAAAGATCCAGGAAGATGCGTACGCGAAGCGCGGCAAGACATTTAAGACCGTAGACGAAGCTTAGAGGAAAAGATATGGAATATGGGAGAGACCGTGCCTGGCTGGATGTGGACCTGGCCAAGGTGCGGGCGAACATTCGAACGATTCAGGCGTCTCTTACAAACGGTGTGAAGATGATGTGCGTCACGAAATCAGACGCATACGGACTTGGTTCTGTACCGATCGCAAAAGCGGCACGATCCTGTGGCATCATGGAATTCGGCGCGGCGAGCATCGAGGAGGCGGCGGAGCTTCGTGAAAACGGGATTGAAGGGGATATTCTGGTTCTCGGAAAAATTCCGGATGAGAAGATTCCATATGCAGTAAAAGAAAATATCACGTCAGCGATGAGTACTCCGGAGGACGCGAGAAGGCAGGGGAAGATCGCGGTGGAGTGCGGCGGAACGCTTTCCGTTGAAATCGCGGCTGACTGCGGTATGGGAAGATTCGGAGTTGTTCTTGACGGAGGCGGAATGGATCAGGCGGTGAAGGATGCGCTTTCGATCGCGGAATGCAGTGGGATTCGGGTGAAAGGCACATTTTCGCATATGACCGTTATGTCCGAAAAGAAACTTCGGGAGTTTGACGAACATCAGATCGGACTTTACCGGGAATTCACCGACCGTCTCCGCGAAGAAGGTCTTGCGGTGCGGAGGCATTGCTGCTGCAGCGCGATGACGATTCTGTTTCCGGAGGAGCATATGGACATGGTTCGTGTCGGCGCGCTTCCGCTGGGACTTCAGGCTCCACTTTACGGAACGCTGGCACTTCCGGAGACTGCATCTCTGAAGACGAAAATCTGGCATATCAAGGAAGTCCCGATGGGATCCACTGTCGGATACGGCCCGCATTATACGAAGCGGAGGACGAAGATAGCGGTGATTCCGATCGGATTCGGCGACGGACTTCACAGAAGTCTATCGGACAAAGCCCCTGTGATGATCCGCGGACGCCGCGCGAAGGTGTTCGGAAAGCTCTGCATGGACTATACGATGGTTGATGTAACGGATATTCCGGATGTTTCAGTCGGAGACGAGGTGACTTTGTTCGGGGACAGCGGATGGGAGAATCCGGCCGATCCGGAGATCTCGATTTTCGAGTACGCGGCGATCTACGGCGGTACATCGTGCGAGGTTACAACTTCCATCGGAAAAAGGATTCCGCGTTTTTATCTTCATGAGGAGGATTGATTGTCCGGATTTCAGCGGGTATACTTATATCAATAAGTATAATCGGATCAGGGAATGCGGAATATGGGGTGATGAATATGCAGGGTGGTTTTTCGGAGCAGGCCGTTTGTATGGCGGCGCCGGAAAGCGCCCTGTTTTTTTGCGTTTTCTGGAAAGACTGCCCGCATTTTCCAAAGGCCTGCAGGCCTGATGATACGGTCTTCCATCTGGAAGGGCAGGAAGATGCAGACCGGCTGCTGGGGCGCTTTCTTCCGGCGTGCCGCAGAAACGGAAGCCAGGATGCGCAGAAGAGCCTGGATTCGCAGGAATGCGAAAAGGCGCAGGAAGCGGAAAATCCTGCTTCCGACGCCGGGCCGGGGAGGCATCCCGGAGGACCGGTCCGGATTCTTTTTCAGCCGCTTCCGGAGGAAGTGCACATAGAGAGACGTCTGGAGACCGGAAAAATCAGGAGCGTCTTTGTCCGCGGCGAGTCCGGCGAAAGCGCGCCACGGATGGATTTTGAATGGGTTCGGAAGCTTCGGCTTGAGTGCGCAAGAACGAATGTCGATTTTTCCTTTCTTTCAACCGGCGAACAGTTTGTGAAGGATGGAAAATTATATCATATCCCGATCCGGATTCAGGAAGAGCAGGCCAAGAAAGCAGATATGGATTTCCGGGCCTCTGAGGATCCTCTTTATCGTCTTTCGCAGTCTGATTTTCGAAGAAAATTCCATCTGGATTCCAAGGATATGGAGTATATTGATAAGAAAGGAATGGATGTCATCCGGGATCATGCGGCGGACTTTGTCTTAAAACGTCTGGCTTCGGCGGAGATTCCGAACGACGGAAGGCAGACGCCGTTCCGCGGCCATCCCGTATTCAAGGCGCAGCATGCGTCGGCCTGCTGCTGCCGCGGATGCATGCAGGCCTGGCATGGGATCCCGAAAGGCCGGGCGCTCACGAAAGAAGAGCAGTCTTTTGCCGTGGACCTTATGATGGAATGGATTCGCAGACAGATGGAGGAGAAAAAATCGAAGAGGTAAAGGATAAAAAAGAGGCAAGGAGAAGAGGTAAAGAAATGAGCAGAATCGTTTTGATCACCGGCAGTCCCCGATTGAATGGGAACAGCAGTCGTATGGCCGCAACGTTTGCGATTGAAGCGGCCGACCAGGGACATGAAGTGAAGCGCTTTGACGCGTTCCAGATGAATCTTTCGGGCTGCCGCGCCTGCGGAGCCTGTTTTCAGGAGATGAAACCCTGTCCGTTTGAGCCGAAATTTACCGAGCCGGCCCGCGCGGCCATGGACGCGGGTGCGATTGTGCTCGCGTCGCCGCTGTACTGGTACGGGTTCCCCGGAAGGCTTAAGAATTTTATAGACCAGTTCTACTGTCTGATCGAGGGCGGCGCTGATTTTCACGGAAAGAAGACCGCGTTGATGGCGTGCTGCGCGGATGAGAGTGTGGATGCTTTCGAGGGTATGCTCGCTTCCTACCGGAAGACGGCGGATTTTCTGGGAATGGAAATTGTCGATGAAATTCTGATTCCGAATGTGTCCGGTGCGGGCGACATTCGAAAGACAGACGGCCTTCAGAGGGCCAAGGTGCTGGCAGGCAGATTTCATGAGTGATCGGAACCTGAACCGGCAGGCATTGTTTGAAACGATGCCGGTGCACCAGGCTGTGTGGACAATGGCGATTCCAACGATTGTAACGCAGCTGATCAATATTGTTTATAACTATGCGGATACCTGGTTTGTAGGAAGAAGCGGGAATGCGGCGATGGTCGCGGCCATGGGCGTGAGCTTCCCGATGTATGTAATTCTGGCCGCGCTTGCGAATTTATTCGGAATCGGCGGATCCAGCGTGATTTCGCGCTCGCTGGGCGAGAAAAACATGGACAAGGCACGCCGGACATTCACCCTCTGCTTCTGGATGGGGATGTGCGCCGCGGTACTGTTTTCGGTCCTGATTTTTACGTTTCGGTCGCCGCTGATTTATCTGGTGGGCGGGGACAAAGCCGATTTTGACTATGTCTCTTCCTATATGTTCTGGACGATGGCCATCGGCGCGATACCGTCGGTGGGAAATGTCCTCTGCGGTCATCTGATCCGATCCGTCGGGGCTTCAAAAACGGCGGGATTCGGGATGTCCATGGGCGGCATACTGAATCTTTTCCTAGATCCTCTGTTCATGTTTGTGATTCTTCCGGAAGGGATGGAAGTGACCGGAGCCGCGGTTGCGACGCTTTGCTCGAACATAGTGGCATTCCTGTTTTTCCTTCGTTATATGTACCGTATAAACAAGCGGCGGAAAAGTTTGAACAGCCGCGGGGGCAACGCAGAACCGGGCAATGCGGATTCAAGTTTTGGGAGCGGCGAAGAGCCGGGAAGTGCGGAGGCATCGGATCTCCGTCTGCAGGTGGTCGATATCCGGCCTTCCAATCTTCACGGGGCGTTTTCCATTGTGCCGGAGGTTCTGGCAGTGGGAATTCCGGCGGCGCTTCAGACTACGCTGGCGATGCTTTCCAATATTTTCGCGAACCGGCTGATCCGCTCTTACGGCAGCAGCGCGGTGGCAGGCATGGGCATCGCGAAAAAAGTGAATATGATCGCGTTCAACACCTGCATGGGAATGACAATGGGCGTGCTGCCGCTGCTGGGGTACAGCTTCGGCGCGAAAAACTTCGATCGTTTCCGGAAAATCGTCCGGTATACAGGAACGGTGGTTGTTATTTACGGAATCTGCTGCACAGCCGTCTTTATCTCTACAGCTCCGTATCTTGTGAAATTCTTTATCGATGAAGCGGGAGCGGTTCACTACGGATCGGAATTCCTCCGGATCATCGGCTACGCAGCGCCGTTTGCCGCGTTTACGTACTTGAGTTATACGGTGTTCCAATCCGCGGGAATGAAATGGTCGGCTTTTTTGACGTCTGTAATGCGGAAAGGCGGCCTGGATATTCCGCTCATGTTCCTGCTCCGGGCGCACTTCGGCGCGCGGGGGGTCTGCTATGCGACACCGGCGGCTGAAGTTCTCGGGGTATTGTTCGCGCTTCTTCTTTACCGGCGTTTTCGGAAGAATATACGGAAGGAAGAGGCGGTAGAGCGGGATCTGGAGCAGAAAAGCAAAAACAGATAGAAGGTTTCAAAATTCGGACCTGAAAGCGGTTTCGAAGAAAAGATTTTGAAGTTTTCAAGCAAGTAATCGAGTAAAAAGTGAGTATGAGCAGAGAAACTTTTGCGACGGATTTTCAGAACGCGGAGAATGCACCGCGTAAAATAGAGCTTCTGGCGCCCTGCGGAAGTGAAGAGGCGTTCATCGCGGCGGTGGAGAACGGAGCGGATGCGGTTTATGTTGGCGGACAGCTGTTCAACGCCCGCGCGCATGCGCACAATTTCGACAGGGAAACAATGCGGCGCGCGATTTCCTATGCGCATCGGAACGGGGTTTTCGTGCATGTGACGATGAACACGCTTCTTCGGGACGACGAGCTGGAGGACGCGCTCCGCTATGCGGAATTTCTGTATGAAACCGGCGCGGATGCTTTGATCGTGCAGGATCTTGGCCTTGCTTCTCTTATACATCAGGCGATGCCGGATTTTGAGCTCCACGAGTCGACGCAGGGGACTGTCAGCGATCTCGCTTCCGCCGGAGCGGCGCGGAAGTTTGGATTTTCCAGAGTTGTCCTGTCCCGAGAGCTTTCTCTTTCTGAAATCCGGAGCATTGCGTTGTCGGCGGGAATCGACACCGAAATCTTTGCGCATGGCGCGCTTTGCTTCTGCTACTCCGGGCAGTGTCAGATGAGCCGGTATTTCGGCGGGAGGAGCGGAAATCGGGGCGAATGCGCGCAGCCATGCCGGCTCCGGTGGAAAACGGAGAATGCGAAGGGGGACAAAGCGCAGGCGGCATTGTATCCGCTCAGCATGAAGGATCTCTGCCTGCTTTCGGATCTTCCGGATTTGATTCAGGCGGGCGTTCGCTCTCTGAAAATCGAGGGGCGGATGAAGTCTCCGGAATATGTCGCGGTTACCGTGGCCATGTACCGAAAATATATCGATCAGTATTACCGGGAAGGCCGGGTTTCGGTGGCAACGCCCGATCTGGAAGCGCTTTACCAGATCTTTAACCGCGGTCAGTTTACCGATGCTTATCTTCGCGGCGGACAGGGAGGAGAGCTGATCTCCGGGGAAATTCCGAAAAATCAGGGGATCCGGATCGGAACGGTTATCGGAAGGCCGAGGCGCGGCCGCGGAGAGAAGGAATCGCTGGTGGACATCAAGGTCGGCGAAGGCGGCCGCCGGGCGGGGCACGGCGGTGCAGAGGCCGGACTTGAGATCGGGGACGGCGCGGAAATCCGGGAGGCGCGTCCGAAAGGAGAGCGGCCGCGTATTTCAGGAAATGTGATCAGCTACCGGAAGGAAATCGGGAGGAATGAACTTCGTATCGGGGATCTTCGGGGAGATATCCGTCCCGGGGACCTTGTTTACCGGACATCATCGAAGAAGCAGCTGGAGGATGCCAGGAGGACCTTCCGCGGAAAAAGCTTTGATTCTCTGGAGACGAAGCGGAAGATTCCGGTGCTGGTGCGGGTTTCCTGTACAGGCCATACCCTGGAAGCGGAAGCTTCGGCTGCGGGGAAAACGGCGAGAGCTTCCTCAGGGGCTTTCGAGGTTCTTCCGGATGGCCAGGCTGATTCATTTTCGGCATTCTCGGAAAAGCTTCAGAAAGCATTTTCCAAGACAGGAGGCACGCCGTTTTACCTCGACGATTTTCAGTTTCGGGGGAGTTCGGTTTTTCATGGAAAGCGGTCCGAAATGAACGCGCTCCGAAGGGAAGTCTATGAATCTCTGATGAACCAGCTGTCGGAAGGAAGAAAGGCACCGGTTCATGAAGACCCGGCGTTGATTTCAGAAATGGAATTGTTAAGAGACCGGGCGGAAAAACGGGCTGATTCAGCGGATTCAGAGCCGAAGTATAAAGAAATCGTTTATTACCGATACGAAGATCTGGAGAAGGATTTTCAAGGTGCGGGCAAAGTTTTCGCTCCGCAACCGGCTCATGGAAAGAAAATCTCCGTTCTTCTCCCCGCGTCGGAGATGCTGCTGTACGAAACAGAGCTTCGGAGGCTGAAAGAGGATCTGTCTGGTTTGAAGAACCTGCCCGAACGGAAGGATCCACCCGGATTGAAGGAGGATTCATCCTATGAGGATCCTTCCTATAAAGAAGAAATCCGTTTGATTCCGTATATCCCTTCGGTGGTCCGGGGAACCGAAGAGCGGATCCTTCGGGAACGAATGGAAGATCTTCGAAGAATCGCGGCGGAAAATGGGATTTACTCCGGAAATATCGGATGGGCGCTGGAGCTTGCGGAAATGGGCGCAGAGGTTCATATCGGATCCGGTCTTAATGTGTATAATTATGAATGCGAAAAGGCGCTCCGGAGAGCCGGGCTTCTTCCGGGCGCGGAAAGTCTGGAGACACTAGATCATACGGCGGGGGCCTATCCGCTGATGGTTTCAGAGCATCGGCCGGAGGGAAGCCGGCTGGTGTCGGGGGACAAGGCAGCGCGGATTCTGAAGCGGTCCTCCAGCCGGCAGACAGTGCTCCTCCCGGATACGGGCGAAGCGTACTGGGTCCGGTATTCCCGCTGGGACGGGGAAATTCAAGGCCGTCTTGCGGGGTCCGAATTGGTTGACAGTGTGAAAAAATGATAGTATATTCATTTACATGGTAAAATATTTACAGGAGCGGTGCGTCTTTGCCGCTTCAAAATGAGAGGATGATCGGAAAATGAAAAAATTTGGTTTGAAAAAGGTGCTGGCAGTCGGTGTTGCCTGCGTCATGGCTTTGTCCTTGGCAGCCTGCGGCAGCAGTTCGTCTTCCAGCTCGAGCAAGAAGGAATCGACGAAGTCCACGGGGAAGTCTTCCGGAACGCTGATTGTTGTTACGGAGCCTACGTTCCCGCCGTTTGATACAACGAATGATCAGGGCGAGATCGATGGATTCGACCGCGATGTCATGGAAGCCATCGCGAAGGATCAGGGTCTCAAGCTGGAGTTTAAATCCATGGAGTTCCAGTCTCTGGTTCCGGCGATTCAGGCCGGAAATGCGGATATCATTGCGGCAGGCATGAACGCGGAAGATCCGGAGCGCCGCAAGAAGGTCGATTTTACGGATACGTATTATGACAGCGGTCTGGTTGTCATGGTAAAGAACGATAACAATACGATTAAGAGCGAAGATGACCTTACGACCGATATGAAGGTGGCCAGCCAGACAGGTACCACCGGCGCGGATGAGGCGAACCGTCTTAAGGATGATGGCAAGATTCAGGAAGCGGTTATTCTGGACGGATTTGATACATGCATCCTGCAGCTCCAGAACGGCGATGTGGACGCGATTATCATCGACAAGCCGGTTGCTGAGAACTATATGAAGCAGCATGAAGGACAGTTCAAGACAGTTGGAAAAGTTCTGAATGCGGAGTCTTATGGATTCGCGGTCAAGAAAGGCAATACGAAGCTCCTCAAGAAACTGAACACAGGACTTAAGGACATTGTAAAGAGCGGAGAATTCAAGAAGCTCTGCGACAAATGGGGAATTGACTCTAAGTTTGATAAATAATGAAGGCGTGATACAGCCTGACAAGATGTCTTCGGGGCGCTGCCCCTGCTGTGACAGATGCCCGGTCTTCCGTTTCAGGGAGGCAGGGCAAATTTTGTTATTATATAGTTAAGAGGAAAGAACATGGAATTTTTATCTGATCTCTGGCTCGGCATTATAAATGCCTTCCAGGGAATTCCGATGACGCTTGCGGTCAGCGCGATCGCGGTGGCGGCGGGACTCCTCCTGGGATTTGTGGTCGCGTTTCTTCGAAAATCGAAATTCAAAGTGCTTCGCGCGATCGCGATGGTCTATGTCGACGTTCTCCGCGGTACTCCGCTTGTCGTTCAGGCTTTGATTATGGCGTACGGAGTTCCGGTGCTTTTGCAGCAGCAGGGGGTTGACTTTAAGTGGCCGTATCTTACGATCCCTGCTACGATTGTATGCAGCCTTAACAGCGCGGCGTATATGGGAGAAATCGTTCGGGGCGGACTGGAAGCGGTCAGCAAGGGACAAAGGGAAGCTGCGGCGTCCCTTGGCATGACGCAGCGGCAGGCGAACCGGCTGATTGTGATCCCGCAGGCGGTTCGGATTATTCTTCCGCCACTCGGAAATGAGTTTATTACGATGATCAAGGAGACCGCCGTGCTGTCCTGGGTCGGCGTTGTGGAAACGATGCGTATGGGAACGCTTCTGGCTTCCAGAAGCTTCGATACATTTACCGCGTACGGCGGCGTTGCCATTGTGTATTTGATCTTTACCATTCCGCTTTCTAAGCTCGTGCTCTATCTTGAAAAACGAATGAAGCTTCAGTAGGAGGACGACATGATTGAAATTAAAGGCCTGCGAAAGGTTTATGAAAATACAGGATTAGAGGTTCTCAAAGGAATCGATGCGACGGTGAAGGATCAGGAAGTAGTCTGTGTGATCGGGCCGTCCGGCGGAGGAAAATCAACGTTCCTTCGGTGTCTTAACCGGCTGGAGGTGCCTACGGAGGGGGAAATTCTGATCGACGGCACGCCGATTACAGAGGATAACATCATCGGCGTCCGTGAAAAAATGGGAATGGTGTTCCAGAACTTCAATCTTTTCCCGCATCTTAACGTACTTAATAATGTAACGGTCGCGCCGATCAACGTAAAAGGGCAGTCCCAGCAGGAAGCGGAGAAACATGCGAAGGAGCTTCTGGACCTGGTCGGACTGGGGGATAAGCTTCAGGAGATGCCTTATTCTTTGTCCGGCGGTCAGCAGCAGCGTGTGGCAATCGCCAGGGCACTTGCGATGGATCCGGAAATCATGCTGTTTGACGAGCCGACATCCGCGCTGGACCCGGAGATGGTGGGAGAAGTGTTGGATGTCATGAAGCATCTGGCAAAGCAGGGAATGACGATGATTATCGTTACCCATGAGATGCGTTTTGCGCATGATGTCGCGGACCGGATTTTCTTTATTGATGGCGGCGTGATTGCGGAGCAGGGCACGCCGGAAGAGGTTTTCGAACATCCGAAAAATGCGCGGACTGAGGAGTTTCTGCGCCGTGAAAATTATTAGTAAAGAAAAAATCAAAAAAAGTGAAAAAAACACTTGCAAAGAATTTCCGAAAGAGTATAATAATGAAGTCGCCTGATGAGGGCGGCGCCGCGGAAGCGGCTGAACCTAGAAAAATCCATAGATTAGGAAACTAGTCGTCAAAGAGTTTCTCATTTAAGAGGAACAAAAAGACGAACACCATCAAGTAGATGGGTTCTTAGACAATTTCCGAAAACAGTAATTCA
>JAQXNW010000007.1 GCA_029098205.1 Eubacteriales bacterium
GAATAAGCGAAAATCATCTGTTTTGATATAAGATTTTACTTTTTATACCCGCCCGTTTGAAATTAAGAAAGATCGATTGTGGTGAGTCCGGCAGAAAGTTGCCGGACTTTTTTCAAAGACTGACTTTTCAAAAGATTAAATAATTATTATAATATAAGTTGTTTTATAGGAAATGAAAATTTTTAAATGAATGGGGAGATGTGATTATGAAACGTGCAGCTTTTATTTTTCTTGCGCCGGAAGCGGATCCGGAAGTGAACCGTGAAACCGTACATACTCCGACTATGAATCTGGATGCCATCGCTGTTCCGAATTATGCTGCTGCGGCAGAGACTGCGAAGAAGCTGGCGGAGGAAGGAATTCCTGTTATAGAACTCTGCGGAGGTTTCGGAATTGAGGGTATGGCGCTCGTGAAAAAAGCAGTAGAAGGAAAAGCACGGATTGGCGCCGTTCGTTTCGACGGTCATCCGGGTTTGGATAATCAATCTGGAGATGATATATTCGGCTGATTTTTTCTGTAGTTATGCAGGATTTGCTTGTCATTGCATGTTCAGAAGGGAAATATGGTATGCAGGAGATCATAAAATATTTGGAGACAGGATCTAACGATCCGGCGTATAATCTGGCGTTCGAACAATATGTACTGGAAAATCGGAGAGACGCTACATATCTGATGCTCTGGCAGAATGACAATACAATAGTCATCGGCCAGAATCAAAACGCAGAGGCGGAGATTAATCAGGCTTTTGTAAAGGAACACGGGATTCATGTCGTCCGCCGTATGACGGGCGGAGGCGCGGTATATCATGATTTAGGCAATTTAAATTATTCGTTTATCACGGATTCCGGCGATGCCAGTAAATTGACCATGCAGAGATTTACAGATCCGATTGTGAAAGCGCTCCGAGAATTAGGCCTGGACGCGCAGGCGTCGGGGAGGAATGATATTATGGTTTCCGGGAAGAAAGTTTCCGGAACCGCGCAGCGTTTGACGAAAGGCCGGATTCTTCACCATGGGACGCTTCTTTTTGATTCCAATCCATCGATGGTTCAAGGCGCTTTGAATGTGGATCCGGAGAAATTCCGAGCAAAAAGTGCGAAATCTGTAAAGGCAAGAATCGGAAATGTCCGGGATTTTCTGAAAGAAATCGGAAAGGACATGACGCTTTCGGAATTCTGGGATTATCTTAAGGAAACTTTGTCCGGAAATGGATTTGAAACAGATTCACTTTCGGAAGAGGAACTAGCTGAAGTCCGAAACCTGGCGGAAACAAAATACAGAAGCTGGGACTGGGTTTATGGAAGGTCTCCGGAGTACGATGTTCACAGTAAACGCTGGTGGGACGCCGGGATGCTGGAAGTTTATATCTCTGTAAAAAAAGAGCATATCGAAAATATTAAGTTTTACGGTGATTTCCTTGCGGTCATGCCGCTTTCTGAAGTACCTGAGGCGCTGGAAGGCTGTTTATACCAGAAGGAAGAAGTAAGGCGCGCAATATCAGGATTCCCTCTGAAAGAAATGTTCGGCGGAATTTCTGAGGATGAAATTCTGGAAACCATGTTCCCGGAAGGTTAATGAAAGTACTGAATCAGCAGGATCTCTATCTGTTTCGATTCTTCCTTTTAAGAGGGAAAGAAAAATGTTCTTCTATTCGTATTCTGAAAAAGGTATATTCAGTATTTCAATTTGACGAAGGTTTGGAATGCGTCTAGTATTAATTATAAGAAATTATGTATTTTGCACTGAGGTATTTAAATTTTCGTATAATATTCGTATGAATCAGGAGGTTTTTCATGGAGAAGAGCGAGAAAGACTACGCTGCGAAAATTGTGAAAGAGCTGGAGAAATCTCAGAAACATACACTCGACATGTTCTTTATGTGCGGATCGCCGCAGAAAGAACTTCCGGATGATGTGCTGCTGCACGCAATTCAGCATTACACGAAGAAAGCTGAAAACGGAGAGCCGAAAGAAGAGGAAAAGGCAGCTATGATGAAGGAGATCGACCGATATCTTTCGACACATCCGGTCCCGGCGAACGATGAAAATCTTCTGAGCGATGCTTCTAAGATGAAGTATATAAAGACGCATCAGGATCTGTATTAATCCGCCGAAATTGATTTTTCCTGAATAACTGATTTATTAATTTGATAACGAAGCGATAATCTATTCCAATGACCTCTTGCCAGAGCTGCAAAAGCACCGTAAAATATTTGGCAGGAGGTTTTTTATGTCTTTGGATATTTTAATTCGGCAGAAATCTTTTTTAGGAAAGAAGGAGCTTCCGCTGGAATTATTTACGAATGGAAAATTGGAGTATGGATCGATTTCTCATAGTTTTCGTCTGAAGAAAGGCGAAATCGGAAGTCCGGCCACTTTGTTCTACGATCCGGAGCATCCCGGGACAGGAATCTGGGTTAATTTTGTTCCTCACATGATTGACAGACTCCAGATACACGTTTCGTTTCCATCGACGGACGCAGATTTGGAAGAAGCTTTTTCAATCGCGGAGCGCTGCGCTTCCGTCTGGAAGCAGAGAACAGCATCCATCGGCAGAAGAAAAATATTGATTTCAGATTTTCCGAAGGAATTGGAAACATGCAAGAAGGAAGCACTTCTTCAGATGGTTCGTGCCGGTGATCAGCCGGATGCCTGCATCCACGTTCCCGGAGTCTTTCAGCCAGTCAGTTTCACTGGACAAGAACTTAAAACCTATGGCGAGGCGGGAGATCTTCATGCTTTTTCGGAGGACTTCTATAGTAAACAGAGAGTAGACGTGTATTTCGCATCTCCTCTGATTTATCGTATCCGCCGCGGGATTCAGGGAATATATGTCATTCATCCGGATGTCCCGACTGTACTTCCACTGACACCTTCTGTTTTTCCGGCATTGAAAGAAGAGTCGCTCACAGAGATGGAGAAACAGCGGCAGTCTTTTTCTGTGGAATTCTATGCAGAAGACAATGAAAAACCGCTTGGCCGCATGCCGTACGAAAAGTTCGCGGATGCTGTTCATTTATCGGATCTGGAGGTCTTTGACTCTTATCATAGAATCGCAGAATTCGACCTGGACACAATACGGCGTCTTTCTGAACGATCCGCGGCCAAGGATGATTGATTGCTTCTGAAATGCGGACACGTTTTTAAGGATTTAAAGAATCCTATACGATCATCGCCGTAACATGCTATAATTAATATAACCAACTGAGCATAAGATGCTTTGTGAAAAAGAATGGTAAAACGCTGGAATATTAAGCAAGAAGGATTTTTTTAGGAGGGGAGAACTTTCATGGATTATAAAACGGTACTGGAAAATGCCAGAAAATGTATCGGCGAAAATTGCAAAGCATGTCCGATCTGTGACGGGAGAGCCTGCGGAAATAAAATCCCGGGACCGGGAGCGAAGGGAACCGGTACTGTCGCAATTGAAAATTATCAGGCCTGGCAGAACATCTCGGTACGGATGGATACACTGTTCCCGAACGCGGGTACCGATACCAGCCTTTCCATTTTCGGAAAGACGTTCCGTTATCCGTTTTTCGCGGGTCCGGTAGGCGCTGTTAATCTTCATTACAGTGCGAAATATAAT
>JAQXNW010000008.1 GCA_029098205.1 Eubacteriales bacterium
ATCTTCATGTGATGCGACAAGGTTGGCTGCGTAATATTAAATTCCTCAAGAATTGCGCAGGCGCACTTCTCACATCCGGAAAGCATCTGCACGATCTTCAGTCGGTTCGGATCACCGAGAGCCTTGCAGATGGACGAAACAGTTTCAGCATCCATAGAAACTCTCCTTTCAAGCATTGACATATATCTATGTGACAGTATACAGTTTCACATTGATATCCGTCAATGTAATTTCAATATATTCCAGATCGTTCTCCGCCCTTTTAAACGACAAGGAGCCGCCCGAAAACGGGCAGCCCCTTGGTTTTTCAATAACAAAGAAGGAATCTGAAATTCCCCAAAACAGCATTTCCTTTGCTACCGCGCCAATCGTTTTTTCCGAGTGCTATTCGCCGATCGCCTTTCGGATAAAGTCTGCCATCTTGTCAAACGGGATCACATCCATCTTGTAATAAAGATCCGTATGAACAGCCCCCGGAATGATCATAAGCTCCTTATTGTCCGCGAACTTATTATCCTTTGTCATCGTCGCATAGGCGTCCTTCGTAAAATACAGCGAATGCGCCTCTTCGCCATGGATCATCAGCACCGGAATCCGAATCTCATTCACATATTTGAGAAGCGGGAAATTCATGAAAGACATCGTCCCGGTCACCGTCCAGCCGCCGTTACCGGCCACCGAACGCGGATGATAGCCCAGCTTTGTCTTATAGAACAGGGAATAATTCCGGACAAAATCCGGCGTGCCCTCCGGGAGCTCCTCCGGCGCGGGCAGACCGCCGGCCAGCTTGTATTCCCCGCTGCGGTAGTCTTCCGTACGCTGCTGATTCAGAGCCACCTTCTTTTCATGACGCTGCTCCTCGCTGTCCTCGGCCTCGTAATATCCGTCCGCGATCTGGCGGGACATGTCATACATCGTAGACGTGACTGCGGCCTTGATTCTCGTATCCGCAATCGCCGCCGACAAAGCCATACCGCCCCATCCGCAGATGCCGATGATGCTGATCTTGTCCGGATCCACGTTATCCTGCACCGAAAGGAAATCTACGGCCGCCTGGAAATCCTCGGTGTTGATGTCCGGAGATGCGATATTTCTTGGCTGTCCGCCGCTTTCCCCTGTAAACGAAGGGTCAAAGGCGATGGTTAGAAATCCTCTTTCCGCCATGGCCTGCGCGTACCGGCCGGAAGCCATTTCCTTCACCATGCCGAAAGCGCCGCAGACAGCGATCGCCGGAAGCTTTCCGTCAGCATCTTTCGGAGCATACATATCAGCCGCCAAAGTAATGCCGTAGCGGTTATGGAAGGTCACCTTCTTATGGTCAACCTTGTCGCTTTTTTCGAAAGTCTTGTCCCATTCCTTTGTCAGATTCAGTTCTTCGTTTTTGAACATGCCAATCCCCCATTCTTCGTTTATTTTCCAAGCTTGCTGTAATATTCGTCGGTCACCGGCTCCAGCCACTCATTTGACGTGTTTTCGCCCGGAACTTCCAGGGAAATGTGCGAGAACCAGCTGTCCTTCTTTGCGCCGTGCCAGTGCTTCACGCCCGGACGGATCACAACCACACTGCCTTCCTTAAGCGCCTGCGGCTCCTTTCCTTCCTCCTGATACCAGCCCTCACCGGCAGTGCAGATCAGAATTTGACCGCCGCCTTTGTCGGCGTGATGGATGTGCCAGTTGTTGCGGCATCCCGGCTCAAAAGTCACATTGAACAGCGGGAATTCGCCGTTCTGGACATCCGTCAGCGCGTTCAGAAAACTACTTCCGATAAAATACTTCGCAAATCCATCGTTCGGAGCGCCCGTTCCGAACATATTTGCTTTTTCAAAATCCTCTTTGTTCTGATATTTCATGATATGATCTTCCTTTCTTTCAGTCATGCCCGGGATGCTTCCACGGCAATTCTCCGGCATGCGATTTGTTATTCGGCCAGCGCCACCCGCAGCGTCACCTTCTCCGGGAAATTTTTTACCAGACAAAGATCCTCTTCCCGGATGTGCCCGATAATCATCATGTCCCGGTACCTCTGCGACTGTTCCTGGCCGCCGTAAAGAAGCGCGAACCATCCGCCGCCGAGGCTGATATCGCCGTTCTTCCAGCCCGTCTGAAGCTCCATCGGGTCAAACAGCCCGCTCGCCGCAGAGCAGCAGTAATCGATGCCGCTGTCGTATCCGCTCACCGTAAGTGGCAGCTTTCT
The DNA here is from genome assembly GCA_029098205.1 of Eubacteriales bacterium. Taxonomy (GTDB): domain Bacteria; phylum Bacillota; class Clostridia; order Peptostreptococcales; family Anaerovoracaceae; genus Aminicella. The sequence continues at coordinate 2,195 of JAQXNW010000008.1, forward strand.
GGAAAAATCTTTTCCGGCAGTCGTATCGTTAATGACGGCGCGGAGCGTGGTTTTACCATCTGTAATCGTGATATTCCGCATAGTCCTTTTGGGGGGTAAGCTTCTACTTGTCCTCTGTTCCGTATACTTCCTTCGCAAGATTGAAGACGGCCCAGGCTTTCGGCCATCCGGCGTAAAATGCCACGTGTGTAATCGCGGCCGCCATTTCCTTCTGCGTTACGCCGTGCTCCTTCGCGTTCTGAATGTGATATTTCAAAGAGCTGTCCGTGATTCCCTGCGCCATCAGCGCCACGACTGTGATCAGGCACCTTGTCTTAAGATCCAGATCCTGATTGTTCCAGTTTTCCCCGAAAAGCACATCGTCGTTGAAGTGCGCAAAGTCCGGTGCAAATTCTCCAAGTGCCTGTCTTCCTGCTGTCTGTACGATTTTTTCAGCCATCTTGATACCTCCTGGATGTCCACATGTTGCTTTATCGTTCTTTGACTAATATAATAGCCATGAAATGAAAAAACAAATTCCAGATTCCGCGTCCCGGCGCATATGCCACACATTTTGAAATCTGGATATTTCAGGGAAAAACCGGTGGACATCGATGGAAAAAGGAAAAATTTGATGGAGAAAATAGGCAGAATGATGGAAAGAAAAACGGATCTACGTGTCCAGAAGACTAGAAACGCAATCCGAGATACGTTTAAGGAAATGATTATAGAAAAAGAAGCTTCCGAGATCACGGTCAAAGAGCTGACGGAGCGTGCCATGATTCACAGGAAGACTTTCTACCTGCACTACACCTGTATTGAAGCGCTGTATGAGGATATTCTGTCCGAGCTGGCGGAGAAATATTACGAAGTGATCGATCAGGTCCCGGGGGACGCCCCGTTTACCGAAGTCAACCGGGTCTTTTTTGAGTTTATGGCGGCTCAGGAACCGTATATGGAAAAAATCGTATGCGACTACAGCTACCGGGAATTTTCCGATCGTTTTTTCATGCGCATGCTGCAGCACAACCGTTCGCGGCATAACCCCTATGCGGCTTTTTCCCAGGACGAACAGAATATCATCAACACCTTTCTCGGCGTAAGTTCGGTCAATTTATACAGACAGTGGGTGCAGGACGGAAAAAGCCTGCCGCTCAATGATCTGATCGAGCTTTCCGGGAAGCTCTTTTATACGGGGATTTCCTCTGTTTTATAAAAGTCAGCGCCCCAGCAGCTCCTGGTAAATCGCCAGCTGGCTGTCGCTGAATACATTGAAAATCACCTTTTGCATGCAGCTGTCCGGATGCTCATCCAGCCACTTCTTTACAGTGGCGACCGCAGTCACTGCGGCCTTTTCCGGCGGGAACATGAATACGCCAGTCGAAATGGAGCAGAACGCAATATTCGTGCATCCGTGCTTTTCGGCCAGGTTCAGGCAGTTCCGGTAGCATGCGGCAAGCTGCTCCTTATGCTTTGCCGTCAAAAATGGCGTGACGATCGGCCCGACAACATGAACAATGTACTTTGACGGAAGGTTATAGGCGGAGGTCAGCATCGGTAAAGATGTCGGCTGCATGTAACCATCTCCGTATTTTTTACGCTTGTTTTCCATATATTCCGCGCAGTCTCTTCGGGTCTGGTACCCGGAATACGTCTGAATTGCGTTGTCAATGCAGTAATGACACCACCGCCAGCAGCCGGTCATGGAGCTGTTCGCCGCGTTCACAACCGCGTCACACCGGAGCGTCGTGATGTCCCCTTTCCATAATACCAGCCGTGCGTCCGAAGGAACCACCGGAAGGCTGGCGGCGTCTGTAATTCCCTTCTCTGCCGCCCGTTCCTTAAGATAGGCATCCTGCACGCTTGTAAACTCTTCCGAAACCGGATGAACCGGGCGGACATTGAAAAGTCCTCTTAAAAACTCCTCCTGCTCCGACTTCTTCTTCGGGATCGGATATTTCGCGAATTCAGGCATCTCCTTCTGAAGCTCCTGAATCAGATATATTCTCCGCGCATCCTGCGTCATTGTTTTTTCGTCCATGGGTTCCTCCTTATGATTTTCTGTACTGTTTTCGATTTTATTTTATGAGCGCTGACCTCAGAAATAACTATAATGAAATATCCACCTTCTGCCACACTTATTCCGAACCTGTTTTCATTACCAAAAATGGCAAAGGTGATCTTATTGACGCCAGTGACTACATTGAATTTGTGCTTTACAACCCCGCTGACGCAGATGATCTGCTGGACGAGGCTGAAAGTAAAATCAATGCCCATTCTGAATTTCCTGAACGCAGCAGACTCGTAGAAAATCCCGTACTTAAGAAATGGGAAATCCGATTCATCTTAATCAAAATTACATGGCATTATATAAGATTGATGAAGAAACCGGTATTGTTTATATAGTCCGTTTTCTCTATCAGCAACGCGACTGGACGGCAATCCTGCAAAGCGGATTCTCGCTTGAATAACTAATACCCGCCATTTTCTATTTTAAATTTTGAGGCCATTGGTCCCTTTTTTCTAAAATAGATTCCGGATAACATCTGCGATATCCCCGTCAATGCACACGGACCTGTCATCGATTTCCTTCGGGCAGCAGGCCTCGCCCTTGTTGACGCAGACGTAGAAGGCCTTCTTGTTCTCTTTCGTGTATTTCCAGAAAGGGTATTTGATGATCACCGGCGTGTTGTTCCCGACGCCAAGCTCCAAATACAGAACCTTCATGCCCTGATGCCACCTCAGAAAATCCTGATACCGATCGCAGGCCGCTTTCCAGCCGGCGTCCTCGACAAAAGAATCGTCGATGCGGAGATTCGTCGTCATCCAGTTCCCGTCATCCGGGCACTTTGGCACCATCTCTGACGGCACCGTCATTTTGATGTCCGCGTTCTCCGGGATAATCAGTTCCCCATTCTCCGCGATCTCAAATCCCTCCGAAAGAACCATCCTGCGGATGATCTCATAGTTGTCGTACGTCTTTGCCCGGGCGATTCCGCGGGGAGAAATGCTCTGGAACAGTCCGTAATCCCCCTGCGTGTAGAACAGGCGGTGCTTGTCAAATCCGGCCTTCTGGAAGCAGTGGTCTACGTTCGTGGTCAGGACAAAGTAATCCTTCTCCTTAACAAGATCGAAAAGGTTCTGATAGACATCGGACGGAATCGGCATGTAACGGTTGACCCAGATCGAACGGCACCAATATCCCCAGAACGCTTCCAAGGACTTAAAGGGATAGAATCCCAGCGAATACATGTCGTGCACTTTATATTTTTCTTCAAAGTCCCGGAAGTATTTCCGGAACCGCTCTCCGGAGTACGTAAAGCCCGCGGCGGTGGAAAGCCCCGCCCCGCCGCCGACGAGTACGGCATCCGCCTCCGCAAGTTTCTCTTTCAGGATCCGGATCTGAAGCTCCGGGTCCTGCGTCATTCCATCGGATAATTTTGTCGGGAAATAGGAATAATACATATGCTGCCTCCTGGATCCTTGAATATACGGGTACGGCAAAGAGCTGTGATCTTTCCACGCTTCGCGATTTACAAAGGATCGGTTCGATGATTTTCGATGTTTTTCGTTTTCGGTTTCATTTGATACTTGTAATATATATCATTACATATATAGTTGTCAACATTTTTATTACATCTAATAACCGAAATATATTTAACGGGCGGCAAAAACTAAAAAAAGGACCTGCCGCTTTTTTTCGGCAGGCCTGTCTCTTCTATCTTTATTTATTATTGCGAGTTCATGCGGTTAATACCTCGTTCCCGCTTCGGCTGATCTCCCTCAGGATATCGTAAATCCGCCTGGAGCCCGGGTCCAGATG
>JAQXNW010000009.1 GCA_029098205.1 Eubacteriales bacterium
CGGAGCAAAGATTCCTGAGATCGCATGGGATATTCAAACGAAAGTCCGTGATACAGTCAAGGAACTGACGGGGCTTTCTCTTCATGAGATCAATATTCATGTGCAGGGTGTCAGGAAAAAGAAAAACGAGGAAGAAAAATGAAAAGAAAAGAAGCAAGAGAAACGATGGCTTCCGTTTTCTACCAGATGGATATTCGAAGCGGGTTCCCGGATGAAAAGCTTGACGTGTTTATTGACCGCGGTAAAATGGGGAATCAATATGAATACTGCGTGAAGCTGTTTGGTCTTTACCGTACGAATCTGAAGGACGCGGACGCCTTGATTTCAAAGTACAGCCGCCGCTGGAATATTAACCGCATGGCGAAAATGGACCTTGCGATCCTTCGGCTTGCCGTATTTGAAATCATGGAATTTGAGGACATTCCTGACGCGGTCTCTGCGAATGAAGCGGTTGAGCTCGCGAAAAAATACGGTACGGACAACGCGCCGAAATTCATCAATGCGATTTTAGGAAGCATCCTTCGAAGTGAGAAGAAATGATCCGCTGTCTTGGAGTTGATACAAGCAATTACCGGACGTCCGTCGCCCTCACGGAGTATGCAGAGAACGGATCTATGCGGATCGTAAACGCATACGGAAAGCTTCTGGATGTGAAAGCGGGGGAACGGGGTTTAAGGCAGTCTGCGGCCTTGTTTCAGCAGGTGAAAAATCTGCCGCTTGTTTTCCGGAACTCCGGGATCCGAATCGATGGGTCTGATGGCTCGGATTCACTTTGCGTAGCCTGCAGCACCAAGCCACGTCCGGAGAAAGGGTCTTATATGCCCGTCTTTCTGGCAGGGGAATCGTTTGCTATGTCACTGGGTTCTGTTTTGAATGTCCCGGTTTACCGCTTTTCCCATCAGGAAGGACATATTGCAGCGGCGGCGTATGATCGTCTTCCTTCTGATGTCCGTCACCTGGCTGCTTTCCATTTTTCAGGCGGGACAACGGAAATGCTGCTTGTAAACCGGAATGCGGATGGGCAGCTCCTTTCCGTCCGGAAAATCGGCGGGACACTGGATCTCTCCTTCGGGCAGCTCCTGGATCGGGTCGGAGTCCTGGCAGGAATACATTTTCCGGCCGGCAGAGAACTGGATCAGATCGCTGCGTCCGGATCGGAGGACAAAACCCTGATTCCGAAGATCCATACGGATGGTCTGTATTGGAACGTTTCCGGTATCGAAACGAAAGCGGAGCGGCTGCTTCAAACGAACATTAATCTCTCGGTCCTTTCCCGCACGCTTTTTGAGCGTATGGGTGAAGTCATACTTTCCGTCATTAAAGAGGCTTCCGAGAAATTTGATGTAGAGGATTTTCTGTTCTCCGGCGGCGTTTCCCAGAGTCAGACACTTCGGCAGGTTCTTGGAAATCATGGTACCCGTATGACTGATCCGGAAAAAGGCGCTGTACTTCGAAGCGGACAGAAACTCTGGTTCGGAAGGCCGGAGCTTTGCGGCGACAATGCCGTTGGAATTTCATTATTAGGAGGGCAAAGGCATGCCGCTGAAACCGGTTTCTGTCACACAGCTGAATGAATATATCCGAAGATCGCTTGCTATGGATCCGCTTCTTTCGAATATTCGTGTGCAGGGAGAAGTTTCCGATGTGAATTATAATCGAAGCGGCCATGTCTATTTCAGCCTTGCAGACAGCCGGAGCCGTATCCGGTGCTTCCTTCCGCACGATGCTGCAGAACTTCTGGACTTTCAAATCGTAAATGGAGATGCCCTGATTGTTTCGGGCATGGTGGATGTATACCTCGCCGGCGGAAGTTATTCTGTAAAAGTAAAGGAGATTGAGAAGGAAGGACTGGGGCCTCTTCAGATCCGTTTCGAACAACTTAAGAAAAAGCTGTCGGATGAAGGTCTGTTCGATCCGGCTCGTAAAAAACCGATCCCTTTTTTTCCGGACACGGTTGGCATTATTACATCCGGCACCGGTGCCGCTGTAAAGGATATGCTGAAAAATATAACACCGCGGAATGATCATGTGAATGTTCTTATTTTTCCCACTGCTGTACAGGGGGAGAGCGCCGCGGTGAAAATCGCGGAAACCATCCGCTTTGTCAATCGGGAGTACAAGGAAACAGATGTTCTGATCGTCGGGAGAGGCGGAGGATCCGCCGAAGATCTGGCCCCGTTTAATGAGGAATGCGTTGCCAGAGCTGTTGCGGATTCGGAGATCCCTGTTATATCGGCCGTCGGCCATGAAATTGACTTCGTGATTTCCGATATGGCAGCGGATGCCCGCGCTGAAACCCCGACAAAAGCTGGACTTCTTGCCGTACCGGATACCGAAGAGCTTCGGGAATATATTCAGAGTCTTCGGCAGCAGATGCAGGATCAGCTCTTAAATCAAACGAATTACAATCGGCTTCGTGCGGATGCTCTTATCAATCAAATCGGAATTCTCGCGAAAAAAAAGCTGAGCGACGAGAAGCAGAGAGTTGAATTTGAACGAAGAGCGCTTGAGCTGAGCGATCCCAGAAAAATTACAGAGCGCGGCTTTGTCATGGTACAGGATCTGGACGGAAAGATCGTTTCGGACCAAAAAAATCTGAAGCCCGGTGAGACTGTATATCTTTCATTCCGGGACGGAACGGCAGAAGCGGAGATTCGGAAAACGGGAGAAGAATATGGCAAAGGATGATTTTGAGAAAAACCTCAGGAATCTTGAAGCAATTGCAGCGAAAATGAAATCTCCGGATATAACTTTGGAAGAATCGATTGCTTCTTACGAAGAAGGAATGAAATATTATGCGGTTCTCAGTGGCATACTGTCCCAGGCGGAGCGCAGAATTCAAACCATTGAGAACGAAGAACGGAAGGAGAGCAATTAAATGGTCCGCACCTTTGACGAGTACAAAAAAATAGTAGAGGATAATCTTTTAGGGTATATGCCTCATATTGATCCATTGGCGAAAACATTGTACGATTCCATGGCGTATAGTCTTACGGCCGGCGGAAAGAGACTGAGGCCTGTTCTTCTGCTCGCTTCCTGTGAGCTCGCGGGAGGAGATGCTGAATCCGTTCTTCCGTATGCCTGCGCGATGGAATATATCCATACCTATTCTCTTATTCATGATGATCTTCCGGCCATGGACGACGATGAACTCCGGCGGGGAAAGCCGACAAATCACATGGTTTACGGAGCCGGGATCGCTACGCTCGCGGGAGACGGCCTTCTCAGCAGCGCGTTTGAAATCATGTACCGGGACATGTATCTTTTTTTTGATAAAAAGAATGAGCTTAAAAACCGTGTGAAGGCGGCATATGCCATTTCAAAGGGCGCTGGTGTCCGCGGGATGGTCGCGGGACAGACAGCGGATCTGGAAGGGGAGACAAAGGAACCGAATCCGGAATTTCTGGATTTTATTCATATGAATAAAACATGCGCGATGATTGTTGGCGCGGTTACAGCCGGCCAGTATCTTGGAAACGCGGATGACGAAATGCTGAAATCGATGACATCCTATGCGGAATGCCTTGGACTTTCTTTTCAGATTGCGGATGACATTCTGGACATTGTGGGCACCAAAGAGGAGCTCGGCAAGAATCCGGGTGTCGATGAGGAAGCTGGAAAGATGACATACCCGGCGCTTTACGGGCTCGATGAATCCAGAAAGCGGCTTCATGATCTTACGGAAAAGGCTGTTTCACACCTTTCGGAAATTAAAGAAGACACAGCATTTTTCGAAAAGCTGGTTCGAAAAATGGAAACTCGTACGAAGTAATTTACAGGAGAAAAACATGCAGACACATGAAAAAAGTGCATCGGGTTATCTTCAGAAAGAGCTGACAGATTATCATTTTCCGTCCGATCTAAAGAAAATGAGCGAAGGAGAGCTTGAGATTCTCAGTCTTCAAATCCGTGACTTTCTTGTTTCGCATGTATCGGAGACCGGAGGACATCTTGCTTCCAATCTGGGAGTCGTGGAACTTACCATTGCGCTCCATAAAGTGTTCAACAGTCCGAAAGACAAATTAATTTTTGATGTCGGGCATCAGGCATATGTCCATAAAATTCTGACAGGAAGAGCGGACCGGTTTGACACGCTTCGCCAGACCGGCGGAATGAGCGGATTTCCGAAAGGAAAAGAAAGCCCGCATGACGCATATGATACAGGACACGCCAGTACTTCCCTGTCTGCCGCGTCCGGAATCGCGGCGGCGCGTGATTTAAAGAAAGAGCATTTTCAGGTTGTATCGGTGATTGGAGACGGGTCTCTGACCGGCGGAATGGCATTGGAGGCTTTGAATAACATCGGATCCCGCAGGCAAAATGTGATTGTAATCCTGAACGATAACGGGATGTCGATTTCCCGGAATACCGGCAGTATTTCGCAGCATCTTTCGAAGCTCCGTGTATCCAGAAAATATCTGAGTTCAAAGCAGGATCTCAAGCGCACTCTTGAAAAAATCCCCTATGTCGGAAACGACATTGAAAATATCCTTTCAAATTTAAAAGAAAGCGTGAAATACGCGATTCTCCAGAGCGGAATTCTTTTCGAGGAAATGGGCTTTACCTACATGGGACCGGTGAACGGACATTCCATTCCTGATCTGGTGCAGGTGCTCCGGGATGCAAAAAGAGCAAGAGGACCGGTTCTTGTTCATGTTATTACGAAGAAAGGGAAGGGATACCGGATCGCAGAGAAAAATCCGGACAAATTTCATGGAATCGGTCCGTTTGATCCGGATACGGGTGAAGTCCTTCATCCTTCCGGAAAGAGCTGGTCTTCTGTATTCGGAGAAACGCTTTCCGATGCCGCGGAAATAGATTCCAGGATTATCGCCATTACGGCTGCGATGTCAGATGGAACGGGTCTTAAAAAATTCTCCGAAAAATTCCCGAATCGTTTCTTTGATGTCGGAATCGAGGAGGAGCATGCCGTCGGTTTTGCCGCAGGCCTCGCCAAGGGCGGCATGCAGCCGGTCTTAGCGATCTATTCTTCCTTTCTGCAGCGTGCCTTTGATCAGATTATGATGGATGTTTGCCTTCAGGATCTGCCGGTCATTTTTGCCGTGGACCGCGCAGGCATCGTCGGAGCCGATGGGGAAACGCACCATGGTATTTTCGATATTGCGTATTTATCAATGATGCCGAATCTTACTATCCTGACGCCGGGAACTGGTGAGCAGCTTTCGCAGATGCTTCGGTATGCGCTGACATTGAGCGGTCCATGCGCGATTCGCTATCCGAGAGGGGAAGCGAAGGTTTCCGAAGATACAAATATCTTGCTGAGAAATGCAGCAAGGCAGACGCCTTCTTCCAGAAAATACACTAGGGAGCAGGCTGAACTTCTTAAAAACAGAGCGAATTATGGAAATCTTCGCCTTGCGTACGGGAAAGACGGAGATATCTGGGCCGTCGGAAGCATGCTGGATACTGCCGTTAAAACCAGGGAGATTCTTTTGGATCAGGGAATTTCCGTCGGTCTTGTTGATGTCCGGCAGGTGAAACCGCTGGATATTTCTATGGCGACCCCTGACATCCGGCGGATCTATACATTGGAAGACGGCGTGTTTCAATTTGGCTTCGGCACGGCGCTTCGGACGGCGCTTCCCGGAAAATACAGCGTAGTTCGTTTCGGATGGCCGGATCGGTTTATCGAACAAGGAAGCCCTAAGGATCTTTACCGGAAATATGGGCTGGATCCATTTACGTTGGCAGGAAGGATACGAAGAGACATTGAAGAAAGAAAGGCTTGATATTCTGCTTGTGCAGAAGGGATATTTTGAATCCAGACAGCAGGCGAAGAGCGCTGTTATGGAGGGGAATGTCTTTGTCGATGGGGAAATCAGCGATAAAGTCGGTACTAAAATTTCTTTGGATTCTGTCATTGAAGTGCGAAGTAACGGTTGCCCCTATGTTTCCCGCGGCGGATATAAGCTGGAGGAGTCGATTCGCGCATTTTCCCTGGATTTAAATGGAAAAGTATGTCTGGATATGGGTGCTTCCACCGGTGGATTCACAGACTGTATGCTGCAGCATGGAGCGTCGAAGGTATATTCGGTCGATGTCGGATACGGTCAGCTTGCCTGGAAACTTCGTCAGGATTCCCGTGTTGTGAACATTGAAAGGTGCAATGTCCGGTATATGAAACCGGAAACAATCGGAGAGCCGGTCGATTTTGTCAGCATTGATGTGTCCTTCATATCCCTTCGCCATATGTTCCCGGTCGCGAAGGCGGTACTTAAAGAGAACGGTGAAATTGTCTGCCTGATAAAGCCGCAGTTTGAAGCAGGGCGGGAAGAAATGAAAGGGACAAAGGGAATTGTCCGGGATCCTTTGATTCACGAGAAAACGATCCGGTCCGTGCTGGAATATGCTAAAGAAAACGGACTTTCCCCGAAGGGGCTTACTAATTCGCCGGTAAAGGGGACGAAAGGAAATATTGAATTTCTTCTCTATTTGAAAAAAGAGGCTGTACAGCCTGATTTTCCGGCTCTTGACAGTACCGTACAGCAAGTTGTGCAGACGGCGCATCAGACGCTGGATAAGAAATAAGACTGGATAAGAAATATGAATTAGAGGGAATTTTTTTCGGCTGGAGTGAAGAATGAAGAACGAAGAGTTAAGGAACCTGTCGCCGATGATGCGGCAGTATCTGGAGATCAAAAAGCAATATCCGGATAGTTTCCTTTTTTACAGAGTCGGTGATTTCTATGAGATGTTCTTTGAAGACGCACTGGAAGGCTCGCGCCTTCTTGATCTCACTTTAACCGGGAAAAACTGCGGTCTCAAGGAACGCGCACCGATGTGCGGCGTGCCTCATCATGCGGTCGATACATACATCGCCCGTATGGTTGAGCAGGGGAAATCCGTGGCAATCTGCGAACAGCTGGAAGATCCCAAATCTGCGAAAGGAATGGTGAAGCGCGGCGTTATCCGTGTCGTAACTCCGGGTACAGTGACGTCGGACGCTATTCTGAAAGAAAATGAAAATAATTATCTGGCATCCGCATATATAGAGAAGAACGGAATCGGAATCGCCTACTGCGATATATCGACCGGAGAGCTTCGTACGACAGAAAAAACCGATGGAAGCGAATTACGGGAAGATCTTCTGAATGAACTTGTCCGAATCCATGCAAAAGAAATTCTGATTCCGAAATCCTTTGCCGAGCAGGTCGGTGAGGATACGTTTTCGGATTTTACAGGCGCGTTTATTCATACAATGAACGACGCCGATTATTCTGAGCGTGCGGCAAAAGAATCCATTCGGGGTCAGTTCGGTTCTCTTTCACTGACTGCTCTGGGACTTTCCGGGCGTCATTTTTCTCTTCTGGCAACCGGTGCGCTGCTGTCCTATCTTCTCTCCACACAAAAGCAGACACTCGGACAGTTGACGGAATGCCGATTCTATGAAATCGGTAGCAGCATGTCGTTGGACCGCGCGACGCTTCGGAATCTGGAGATAACCGAAACCCTGTTCGAGCGTAAAGTGCAGGGATCGCTTCTCGGTGTTCTGGATCAGACGAAAACCGCCATGGGAGGCCGGAAGCTGAAGCAGTGGCTCCGGAACCCGCTGAACGACACGAAAGAAATCAACCGAAGGCTGGATGCTGTCGAGGAGCTTACTTCAGATTCACTCAGGATGAACGACCTTCGGGAAGCCTTAAAAAACATCTATGATTTTGAGCGCCTTACAGGGAGAATTGCTACAGGAACCGCCAATGCGCGGGATCTTATCGCTCTTCGAAATTCTATCTCCGGCATACCGGAGATTAAAAATACTTTATTCACCTTCACGGCGCCGCTCCTTCAGGAATTAGCCGAAGGAATGAAAGATCTGACGGGTCTTCAGGAAAAAATCGCGAAAACCATTGTTGAAGATCCGCCGATGACGATTTCAGAAGGCGGATTGATTCAGGAGGGCGCGGATGAAGAGCTGGATGCGCTCCGGGATTCCATCAAGGACGCGAAAACATGGATCTCTGAACTGGAATCGAAAGAAAAAGAACGGACCGGAATTACGCATCTTAAGGTCGGATACAATAAGGTTTTCGGGTATTATATAGAAGTAAGCCGTTCGAATTTAGATCTGGTACCGGATGACTACATCCGCAAGCAGACACTGGTGGGCGCGGAGCGGTATATCACTCCGAAACTGAAGGAGATGGAAAATCTTGTTCTGAACGCAGAGTCAAAGATCAATAAGATGGAATATGAGATCTTTACAAAGGTTCGGAGCGCGGCTGGAGAAAGCATCCGGGATATCCAGGAAACTTCTCGCCAAATCGCGGTTCTCGACGTTCTTCTGTCTTTTTCTGATGTCAGCCTTAAAAACGGATACGTAAAACCCGTTGTGGATAATGGAAGTGTCATCCAGATTGAGAAGGGCCGCCATCCTGTGATTGAACAGACAACGGAAGAAGGTCTCTTTGTCGCAAACGATACGTATCTCGATCAGGAAAAATCGTCGATGCTGATTATCACAGGACCGAATATGGCCGGTAAGTCGACGTACATGAGGCAGACGGCTCTCATCGTGCTGATGGCGCAGGCCGGGTGCTTTGTCCCATGCGAACGTGCGAAAATCGGAGCCGTTGACCGGATTTTTACGAGAATCGGCGCGTCGGATAATCTGGCAAAGGGGCAGTCCACCTTCTTTGTCGAAATGAGCGAACTGGCCTACATTCTTCGGAATGCTACGGCCAAGAGTCTCATTATTCTTGATGAAATCGGCCGGGGAACCAGTACGTACGACGGTCTTTCCATCGCATGGGCAACCGTGGAATATTTGTGCAACGAAAAGAACCGCATTCGAACTTTGTTCGCAACCCATTACCATGAATTGACCACCCTTGAAAAACAGATTCCCGGCGTCCGCAATCTCAGCGTCGATGTATCCGAAGAAAACGGAACGATTGTTTTCCTTCATAAGATCGTTTCCGGTTCCAGAGACCGAAGCTACGGCATTCATGTTGCGAAGCTGGCGGGAGTTCCGATGTCCCTTCTTGAAAACGCGAGGGAGAAGCTGGTAAATTTAGAAGCAAATTCTTCGAAAAAGGCTCTTCCGGTATCTGGATCCAAGAAAGTATCCGAAGGGGAACAGCTCTCCTTGTTTACGGCTGTGAAGGATCCCGTTATTGAGAAGTTGAAGGACCTCGATTTAATGGATGTTACTCCGGCGGAGGCGATTCGGATTCTGGAAGAGATGAAGAAGCATTTCTCCGAAAAATAAAAGAAAGGAGTTTCGATCCTTATGATACGGGTATTGGAAAAAAGCGTCTGCGATAAAATTTCCGCAGGAGAAGTGATTGACCGTCCGGTTTCGGTTGTAAAAGAATTAGTGGAAAATTCCGTAGATGCGGGAGCGGACGAGATTATGGTTGAAATTCGTGAAGGCGGAAAAACATATATGCGCGTCACGGATAACGGATGCGGCATACCGCACAGCGAATGTGAAACCGCCTTTCTCAGGCATGCGACAAGCAAAATTTCAAAAGCGGAGGATCTTGAAAATATCAGCAGTCTGGGCTTTCGGGGAGAGGCGCTCGCGAGCATTGCGGCAGTCACCCGGCTTTCGATGATTACAAAAGGAAAAGGAGAAGACACGGGAACAAGGATTGTGATTCACGGCGGAGATGTCGTGGAAAACAGCTCCGTGGGCTGCCCGGACGGAACGACGATGGTCGTGACGGATCTTTTTTATAATACGCCTGCAAGACGTGAGTTTCTGAAGGCAAACGGGACAGAAGCCGGAAAAATCATTGATTTTCTTCAGGAATATGCGATTGCCTATCCGAGCATTCGGTTCCGTCTTATTAACGGCGGAAAGAATGTATTTGTAACATCCGGCCGGGGACACCGGAAAGAAGCGATCCTGTCCGTTTATCAGCAGAATGAATACAGGGATCTTTTGGAGATCGATGCAGAGATGCCCGGATATCATCTGGAAGGATGCATTTCCCGTCCGTCTTTGTCTAGACCGAATCGGCGCGATCAGGTATTTTTCGTAAACGGGCGCGTTGTCAAAAGCCGGATCATGGAACAGGGAGTTGACCGGGGATATAAGGAGCGGCTGTTTCCGAGCCGGCATCCGGTTGTCTTTTTGTTTCTTACTGTCAATCCAAAAACAGTGGATGTAAATATTCACCCTTCTAAGAAAGAAGTCCGGTTTCATGAAGACCGGGCTGTGGAAATTTTTCTTGAGACAGCCATAGAAAAAAGGCTGGCGAGCGAAGAAGCGGTGATCGATGCTTCGGATTATTTCCGTGAGGAAGAAAACAGGGAAGACAGAAAGAGAAGGGAAGGTATACAGGAAGACATAAATAGTTTTCTGGAAACCAAGCGTGCATCCCGTCCAAGTTTCTCCGGACATTTTCCATCGGGATCTGGTTATGCATACTATGGAAGTGTAATGTCTCCAAACCGAAATCATCAGATTTCAGAACCTAGGGCACAGGAGTTTGTTTCAGATTCCCATAACAAATGGAACACGTCCGCAGGTGCATCATATAAAGGCAGTTCGCCTTCCGGACAAGATGAAGCCGCAGAAGTTCTTGAAACTTATATCAGACAGGGAAAGAACGAGGATCCTGCGGAGAGTTTCGATCTGGAACCTCCCAGGCTGAGGCCGTTTGACTTTTCCGCACTTTCTATTGTCGGATCTATTTTTGATACTTACATCCTTTGCACGGACGAAAAAGCGTTTTATATGTTTGACCAGCATGCTGCGCATGAGAGGGTCTTTTATGAGAAACTTGTAGGGACATATCTGTCTGAAAAAAAGCTGTCGCAGATGATTCTGACGCCGCTTCTGATCGATGTGCCTCTGTCTTTGTCAGATTCGCTGGATCCTTTCCTTCAGGATCTTCGCGATATGGGATATGATATTTCTTTATTCGGACCGGGCACGGTTCGGATTACCGCGATTCCGACATTTATGGAACTTAGCGAGGCAGAACAGTTTGTCCGTGATTTTCTGGACGGCGCAGCGGATGGCGCGCACAGTCCGAACCGCGTCGTCATCGATAAACTTATTACAAGATCCTGTAAATCCGCGGTAAAAGCCCATGATAAACTTCGAGTCTCTGAAATGAAAGCGCTGATGGATCAGCTGGCCCAGTGCAGGAACCCTTTTTCCTGCACGCACGGAAGACCGACATTTATCCGGTTCACACTTTATGAAATCGAGAAATTTTTTAAGAGGATACAGTAAATGGCACAGAAAATTATTGTGATTGCGGGACCTACCGCTGTCGGGAAGACAAAGTTCGTGATCGAGCTTGCGCAGAAATTTCATGGCGAAATCGTATCGTGCGATTCCATGCAGCTTTATAAATACATGGATATCGGTTCCGCGAAACCGACAATCGAAGAGCAGATGTCGGTAAAACATTATCTGGTGGATGAAATTGATCCCAGAGAACCTTTTTCTGTTGCGGAATATCAAAGGCTGGCAAAAGACGCGATTCGTAAAATTTCCGAAAACGGGAATATTCCGTTTGTTTCCGGCGGGACGGGTCTTTATTTGAATTCCCTTGTCTATGATATGGATTTCGCGGATACACCGGGCAGCCCTGTGGTTCGGAAAAAGCTGCAGGCAGAAATAGAGACAAAGGGACTTTCCGCTCTGTATGCCCGCTTAGAGGAGTTGAATCCAAAAACGGCCTCGAAGATCGATCCGCATAATGAGGTACGGATTATCCGTGCCCTTGAAGCTGAAGAAACCGGTCATCACATCGGCGATTTTTCAAAGGATCTTAAGCGGAATCTGGACTATGATTTTATCATGATCGGCCTTACCAGAGACCGGGAAGAGCTTTACGACCGGATTAACCGAAGAGTCGATATATTGATGAGGAAAGGACTTGTGGAGGAAGTAAAAAGACTTCTTTCCATGGGACTTACGAAGAACGATATCTCCATGAAAGGAATCGGATATAAGGA
>JAQXNW010000010.1 GCA_029098205.1 Eubacteriales bacterium
ACGCTGGAGGTCGTCAGTTCGAGCCTGATCTTGGTCGCCAATATATTCTGTGCTTTACTTTCCTTGTAAGATGGTGGTATAATATGAACTATCTTACAGGGAGTCGCGCAGATCCTATGGTGGGTATCGTCAAGCGGTTAAGACACAGGATTGTGATTCCTGTATGCGTGGGTTCGAATCCCACTTCCCACCTTTTACAAGTTAATGGGGTATCGCCAAGTGGTAAGGCAATGGATTCTGATTCCATCATGCGCAGGTTCGAATCCTGCTACCCTAGCCAATTCATAGAAAGCCGGTTTTATGCCGGTTTTTCTATGGCGACATAGCCAAGTGGTAAGGCAAAGGTCTGCAAAACCTCTATCCCCAGTTCGAATCTGGGTGTCGCCTCCAAATTAAAACCCGAAGCCTGATCAAGCAGGTTTCGGGTTTTTTATATATTTTTTTCCGGCACATCCGGTATTTGATAACTGGACAGCTTTACGAATGAATCCTTACTCTGAAGGAATGCTACTCTTCCATCATATCTCCAGGTTATGCCAGCCGATACGGCCGACAAAAGGTCTCCGCTTCCGATACAGAAAAACAGAAGGAGCATGATTCGGACTGGTACCCACAGCGTCCGTCACAAACGGAATAAACGTAAAGAAAAACAGCAACTCTCTCTTAAAAGAATACGAACAGCCAGAGGTAAGACCGGGCATATTGTCGAACGCAGTGCTCAGCAGAATCGGGCTTCCGGAAGTCACTTCCGTCCTTTTGATCACCTGTATGGCTGCACTCAGCGAAATAACCGGGGAACGGGAAATCATCTTTCCGGAAATCGCCGCGATTTCCGCTGGTTCCCTGATCGCTCCTATAATACCCTGGTGCACAAACAGTCTCCGCACCTTCTCAGCATCGCGATCTCCGCTTTGCTGGGACTTCTGATCGTATTCGAAAGCCCAGGCCCTGTATGGCTTCAAATGGCGATCGATCTTCCCCTGTTCCGGGACAGGTGAAACTGATTTTGAAGTACAGCGCCGGACAAAAACGAAAATCACCGTCCGCATTCCTTCTTCATGCCGTCAAAAATCAAGGGCATCGTGGTATAATAGCTGACGAATGATTCTTTATGCCGGCTTAAAGCCGAATCGAACCATTCGGAGGGAAAAAGAATGAAAAAATATCTACAGCTTTTTTTAATCTTCGCGAAAATCGGAGCCGTTACATTCGGAGGCGGCTATGCAATGCTTCCGATCCTACAGCGGGAGCTTGTCGAAAACAGACACTGGGTCACGGACGAGGAACTCGCGGATTATTTCGCGATCGGGCAATGCACGCCCGGTGTCATCGCAGTAAACACCGCGACTTTCATCGGAAGTAAATTATACGGAATTCCCGGAGGAATCGTCGCAACAATCGGTGTTGTTTTCCCTTCGATCATCATTATTACCGTCATTGCTCTGTTTCTTTCAAACTTCGCGCACCTGGCGGCTGTAAAACACGCATTCAACGGTATCCGCGCCTGTGTTACGATACTAATCGCGGATTCGGTCGTAAAATTAGGAAAAAAATCGCTCGTTGACTATCGCTGCGTCATCATCTTCCTGATCGTTCTGGCCATCTCTATGTTCACATCCGTTTCTCCTGTATTTCTGGTTCTGTTCGCAGGGCTCGCCGGATTCATCGTCTGCCCCAGAAAGCGATATGATCCGAATGGCAGTACGCCGGCAGAAGCGAAAGCATCCTTCTCAGGCGGCGTGTCCGCTGAAAAAACAGAGCAGGCAGCAGACAGGAAAGGAGACGTGAAATGACCTTAGTTCTTCGGCTGATTTACGAATTCTTTAAAACCGGACTCTTCTCCATCGGCGGCGGCCTCGCGACGCTTCCTTTCCTCTACGCTATGTCCCGAAGCACCGGATGGTTTACAACAAGCGACATCGCGGATATGATCGCGATCTCCGAATCGACACCTGGGCCTTTAGGCGTAAATATGGCGACATACGTCGGTTTTCTTACCCTCGGCGTGTTCGGAGGAGTCGTAAGCACACTGGCTTTAGTCGCGCCTTCAATCATCGTCATCTTAATCATCGCAAAAATTCTTGATAAATTTAAGGAATCCGCCGCAACAAAGAAAATTTTCTACGGTCTTCGCCCGGCATCGACGGCACTGATCACGTCTGCCGGACTCGGCGTCGCCAAGCTCAGTCTTCTTCGCGAATCCCTGTTTCAGGAAACCGGTCTTATTTCATCTCTGTTCAACTGGAAATGTATCATCCTAGCTGCCGTCTGCCTGGCTGTATACAAGAAATTCAATCTTCATCCGGTGATCGTCATTGCAGGTGCCGCATGCGCCGGGATTCTGTTCGCAATGTAGACGACAGTGCATTCGATGAAAACAAAAAAATCCGCCGGGAATATTTGAACGGCCACCCCAAAAAGTCAGACAAAATCTAGCGGAATGGGGTCCGTTCAAAAATACATCCCAACGGAATTTTTTCAGCAAATTCTAGGAAGAAGCTCTCCTCCCGGCTTAGGGAGAATGGTTTCGCTTCCTATTTCCGTTTTTAATGTCACAATCCCCGGATTCAGATCCGTCACCTCTCCGATGACAGCGGCTCCTTCTCCATTCTTTCTGGAACGAAGAGCATCTAAAACCGTATCCGTTTCCTCTTTCGGACAGAAAATCACAAGCCGGCCTTCATTCGCTAGATAAAGAGGATCCAGTCCCAGCATCCCGCAGACGCCGGCAACGCCGGGATCCACCGGAATCTTTGTCTGATCCAGACGGATTCCCACATTGCTCTCCTCCGAGATCTCATATAGCACAGTGCCTACGCCACCCCGGGTCGCGTCCCGAATCGTGTGTACGGCAGCGCCCGAATCCCGAACCGCAGACACCAGATTCCAGAGCGGCGCAACATCGCTCTTTACATCTGCGGAAATACCGAATTCTTCCTCTCTTGTAAGCAGAATCGCGCATCCGTGCCGTCCGATATCTCCGGTCACAAGAACCGCGTCACCCGGTTTTGCCTGCGTTCCGGACGGAGCAAAACCATCCCGGATCACACCGACTCCTGCGGTTGTAATAAATACACCATCCGCCTGTCCATGTCCTGCAACCTTCGTATCTCCCGCGACGATCTCTATGCCGGCTTCTTTCGCCGCGTCTGCCATAGACTCCGCGATTTTTTCGAGATCCGATATTAGAAAGCCTTCTTCAATGATGAAAGAACATGTCAGATAAAGCGGCTCTGCGCCCATACAGGAAAGATCGTTGACCGTTCCTGACACCGCCAGTTCTCCGATATTTCCTCCCGGGAAAAAAGCAGGCGAAACAATAAATCCGTCCGTCGACATCGCGATTCTTCCTTCCGGCCTCGCTAGAACCGCCGCATCATCCTTTGTGAAATGAGGATTGTCAAAGTATTTCTTGAAAATTTCCCCGATCAGCTCCGATGTCTTCTGTCCTCCGGCGCCGTGCGCCATCGTAATCCGCTTTCCCTGTGTATTATCCAACTTTTTCTGCCTCTCTAGTTTTACGTCGGTTCTCACCGAAAATCTCTGCCGTACCTGAACCAAGCCGCGCATGCGCCCTCATTCGAAACCATGCATGCTCCGACCGGGTGCTCCGGTGTGCAGGCACGTCCGAATACCGGACACTGGTTCGGCGTGCACTCCCCTTTCAGTACCTCTCCGCACCGGCATCTTGGATCTGCATGGCCCTGAATATTCGGTATACTATATTTCTTCCTTGCGTCGAACGCTTCGTACCGATCCCTAAGCTTAAGTCCCGACTTCGGAATCACGCCGATCCCTCTCCATTCAGAATCGATCGGTTCCATAACGGAGTTTATGATAGCTCTTCCCGAAGGACTCCCCTCTTCCGTAACGACCCGAGGATAGCAATTCACAAAGAATGGCTTTCCGTCCTCCATTTTTTTTAGACTCACCGCAATGGCTGTCAGAAGCTCCGCGCCTGTAAAACCGGTAACGACGCCGGAAATTCCCTCCGACTTAAGTTCCTGATAAATCCCAGTTCCCGTGATCGTGCTCACATGACCCGGATAGAGGAACGCGTCCGCGGAATCCCGAAGCGCCCGGTACGCCTGATCCATTGTCTTATTTGCCGTAAGAACCGCGTAATTTCTTACGCCCCGCGCATCTGCCTCCCGGACCGAAATCGCGCTGGGCGGTGTTGTCGTTTCGAAACCGACCGAAAGAAAGACCACATCTTCTTCCGGATGTTTCTCCGCATAAGCCAGAGCATCCATCGGCGAATAGACCATCCGCACTTTCGCGCCTTCCGCGCGCACGTCCTGCAGGTTTTCTTCCGTTCCCGGAACCCGGACGAGATCTCCGAATGTGCAGATTGTCACATGCTTCTCTTTCGCAAGAAAAAGAGCCTCGTCGATATAATCGATCGGCGTGACGCAGACCGGACATCCGGGGCCGGAAATCAAATGCACCGATTCCGGAAGCATTCTGCGGATTCCCTGCCGAAATATCTCATGCGTATGCGTCCCGCAGACCTCCATGATTCGAATCGGTCTCCCCTGGTAAGAGCGGATATATTCAGCCGCTTTCTCCGCCACGCTGCTCATATGCCAAGCTCCTCAAGAATCTGATCCGACTCCTGCTCATCATCCGATGTGATTTTCGCGATGGCGGATCCTGCATGCACCATGACAAAGTCTCCCGGCTCCAGATTCTCAATCAGCTCCGCGGAAACCTCACGGACCGCGCCGCCGGCATCGATTACAGCCGTGCCGCCTTTTACTTTTCTAACCTTCGCAGGAAGTCCCACACACATATTCTATCCTCCAAACTCAGATTGCTATATTCTCTACTCTTCTGTCTATAGTCTATATTGTTTTTCCGAAAGCCTCGCCTGTGCGTACACCGCCTGTCCCAGAGATATCCCGCCGTCGTTCGCAGGAACCAGGCGGTGCGTAAGAACGCGGAACCCACGATCCTCCAGTTTATCCTTCAGCAAAGCCGTCAGGAGAAGGTTCTGGAACACGCCTCCGGAAAGTGCGATGGTCCGCACGCCCGTAATTTCCGAAGCTTTTACAGCGCCCCGGCAGGCTTGTTCTGCGATGGCCTCATGAAACAGATAGGCAAGTTCCCGGTTTCTCTTCCCGTTCTCCGGGTCCTTCATACGTTCTCTGGCCAGCCAGAGAAGCAGATCTCCGGTACGGATTCGAAACAGACCGTCCTCTGATTCTTCCGAATCGGCCTTCGTTTTCGCTTCGAAAGGAGCCTCCTTCAACCTGAGAAGCACTTCCGGAATTTCTCCTCGGACTCTTTCGGAGACCTTTCGCAGAAATTCACTTTCGTAAATATCCCCTCCCGCCTCAGAATCCTTTAACTCTTCTTTCGCGTACCGCTCCGACATCGTCTGAAGCACCATAGCAGCTTCCCCTTCGACCGTCGAAATTCTGCGGAAACCGAGAATCGCCGACGCCGCATCGAACACGCGACCCATACTGGTCGAATGAACCGTATTAATGCCATTTCGGATCATCATCCGGATGATTCGAAGTTCCGTCTCCTTGCAGATTCCCAGTGAGTCGGCAAGCTTCTCCGTCTCTTCCGGCTCCGCGGCCATATCCAGAATGGATGCCGCGATGCGATATCCCTCTTGAGACGCTCTGTCTCCGCCGGCATGGTAAAAAGGCTCGCAGCTCCCAAGTCTCTTGAATCCGGAAAAATCCGCGAGAAGAAATTCACTCCCCCAGATTGTGCCATCTATACCATACCCCGTTCCGTCAAAGGCTAACCCGATCACCGGATTCTCCTCATCATTTTCCGCCATGCAGGAAAGGATATGGGCATAATGGTGCTGGATTCGGCAGAGCGGAATTCCCCGCTCCTCCGAAAGACGAGCCGCATAGGCAGAAGACTGATACCCCGGATGAAGATCACAGCAGACCGCCTCCGGCCGAATATCAAGAAGCTGCTCCATCTTCTTTACCGTATCCTCCAGCGCACGCATCGTCCGGATATCCGAAAGATCGCCTACATACGGAGAAGGATAAAACAGATCTCCGCTTCCGAAACAGAACGTATTTTTAAGCTCGCCGCCAATTCCCAGGACCTTTGTCGGAGCCTCCCTGCTTCCGAACCGGTCCGTCTGGACAAAAAATGGAAGCGGCGCGTATCCTCTCGATCTTCTGATCATCGAAGGCTCTCCCCGAAGCCATCCCATTACCGAATCATCCGCCCGTATCCGAATATCCCGGTCATGCGAAACCACAAGATCGCATAGACCGCCGAGGTTTTCCAATACATCCTGATCCTCTCTGCAGATCGGAGCTCCGCTCGGGTTCGCGCTCGTCATAATCAGAACGTCTGTCATTTCCAGGCCATCCGGGTACGAAAAAAGAAGCATCTGCACCGGCGCATATGGAAGCATGATGCCGATCCGGTCATTATCCGGCGCCGCCAAAGGGGAAATCATTCCTCCCGGCTTTTTCTCCATCAGGAGAATCGGCTTTTCCGCTCCGGTCAAAGCAGCTTCCATCCCGGGAAGCACCCGGCACTCCCGCCGGACTGTCTCCATATCCTTCGCCATCACAGCAAGAGGCTTATAGGGGCGGTTCTTAAGACGCCGGATCCTCTTCACCGCTTCATCATTCCCCGCATCAAGCGCGAGATGGAATCCTCCGATTCCCTTTACGGCGCAAATTCCGCCATCCATGATGGTTTTTCGAAGGAGGCGGATTGCATCTCCGTCCATTACCGAACGTTCCTCCGGTCTCTTCGGGTCCAGCGCATAGAGTCTTGGACCGCAGTCCTTGCAGCAGACCGGCTGCGCATGATATCTTCTTGTCTCTGAATGCGTATATTCATATTCACACGAAGGACACATCGGAAACTTCTTCATGCTCGTCCTTGCGCGGTCATACGGCATATTCTCAAGGATTGTAAGCCTGGGGCCGCATGCAGTGCAGTTTATGAACGGATGCAGATACCTCCGGTTCTTCGGGTCAAACAGCTCCTCTTTACATTTCGGGCAGGTCGCGATATCCGGCGATACGAACACATTCCCTTTCTGATATTCACTGGGAAGGATATGAAACTGAGAAGTTCCCTGTACGGCCTCTTCCCGGACGTCCATTTTCAGGATACGGGAACGCTCCGGCGCTCTTTCGCGAAGCGCTGTCAGGAACGCTTCTGCATTATCTGGCATTCCTTCCGCGAAAATTTCTACAAAAGGCCCCTTATTGCAGACAGAGCCCGCAATCTGATATTCATCCGCGATCCGGGAGACAAAGGGCCGGAATCCGACGCCCTGTACAATCCCGAAGACACGGATTTTCTTTCTGATTTTCCGGGATTCCATCTAGTCCGCCTTTCTTTCCAGTCATTCTGATCGTTATTTTATCTGATGACTCGGTGGATCTGTTAACATCCATCCTGTCATCCACAATGAAGCATATATTTACCTATATACAAAAATTCCGAACCGAACGGTCCGGATGATAATCTTTTTATTATTGATTATACCACGCAGAATGCCCCTCTGCACGCTCTAATCCGGATAGACCAGCCTGTCCGCGGTGATATTTTCCAGCACCGCAAGATACCGCTTCGCCAGATACTTAGCCATTCCAAGGTTCTGATCCAGATAATTTCCGCAGTCCTTCGGCGCCGCTCCTGGAACATCGCCTTCGAAATCCCGGATAAATTTGAACATCCGAATTACCAGAGGAAGAATCTCCCGGGATGAATATTCCCCTGCGATCAGCATATAGCAGCCCGTGCGGCACCCCATCGGTCCGAAATAGACGATGCGGTCCTGAAACTCCGGATCATTCCGAAGAAACGTCGCGCCGAGATGCTCGATCGTATGAAGCTCCGCCGTGTTCATGACCGGTTCCCGGTTCGGCGCCGTCATCCGAAGATCATACGTCGTCACGGCAGCATCCCCGTAATGATCAACTCTGGACACATAAACGCCCGAAAGAAGCTTCAGGTGATTGATTGTAAAACTTGTAATTTTTTCCATGGGTTTCCTCTTTTCTTCTGCTGTATAAAATATTAACAATCTGCCGCTATTTATAAGCCAAGTAGTGTTCCGGACAGTACACCATAATAATTCCCCAATACATATCCAAGTGTTCCAACAAGGATCGCAGAGACGATCAGCGAATTCCATCCCTTAGCGATCGCCATCGCGGCTGCTGTAGTCGGCCCTCCGATGTTTGCATTCGAAGCGATGAGTATCTCCTCCATGCTGAAATGAAAGATTCGTCCGAACAGAAGAGTAACTGCCAGATTTATCAGAACGATGATCAAGCAGAAAAGCAGGAGGAGCGGAAACTTCATAACAATGGAAAACAGCGACGCCGGCACACCGATAACAGCAAAAAATATATGAATCAGATAGGTTCCGATCTCCTGAGCACCACCAATACTTCCAAGCTGTTTCGAGAAGACAGTGGCCAGTATGACTGTAACCGTAGTCATCACCAGATACCGGCTGCCCACCATCCCATTCAGCAAGTTCATGAAGAATCCGGATTTTGGAATGACCCTCGAAAAGACTTCCGAAACCGCATTCGAAACAGCCACAATGAGCAACGATACGGAACAGGAAAACGCGATGTCTTTAAGCGAAACCGGCTTTGCTTTCCAATAAGCTTCAGCGCCTTTTGTATCCTTACGCATTTGCTGCGCATCGATCAGCGGATGCCTGAATCTTCGCAGTAAGAAACCGGATGCAGAAATCATCATCAGCAAAACGAAATAAAAAGCCATAATCAGATTATCCGCTATGACGGATGCGGATACCAATTCTCCGCTTACGTGGAAGGCTTCCGACATAGCAACCAAATTAATGCTGCCGCCCGTATAAGTACCGATCATCATCGGAGTTACTTCAGCCAAGTCCGATACAGTGTTTTTCAGAAAGGAAAATGCGATGAATCCACCAAGTACAGTCCCTGCTCCGCTGATCAAAAATATAATTAAAAGCCTACCGCTTTCTTTCCCTATTTCCCGGATATTCGCGTTGAACAGAAGCATCGGGATGGCCATTGGGACAACATAATCCCAGACAAAATCATAAGCCGGTGCTTCCATAGGAATAATCCCTGCATTTGATAAAATCATCGCCATTAACAGTGCTATAACGCAGCCTGTAATCCTGGAAGCCCAGCGGAATCTCTGTTCCATCCATATCGCCAGCGCCGCAATTGTAGCAAGAATCGCAAACAACGCCCATGAATTATCCGCACTAATCATATGTTCCACGCCTCCGGCTCCGAATTATTCGGCCAGCCATCTGGCCACATCCAGCGCGTGATACGTTATAATAATATCCGCGCCCGCCCTTTTCATCGCGATCATATTTTCCATCACAATGCGCTTCTCGTCAATCCAACCCTGCCGAGCCGCTGCCTTGACCATCGAATATTCCCCGCTTACATTATAGGAGGCAAGCGGAAGCAAACTCTTCCTGGACATTTCCTTCAGTACATCCAAATACGGAAGCCCCGGTTTTATAATCAAAATATCCGCGCCCTCTCCCGCATCGATCAGGCACTCTCTGACCGCTTCTCTGCCATTCGCAGGATCCATTTGATATGTCTTTCTATCCCCGAAGGCCGGCGCGGAATCTGCCGCATCCCTAAAAGGAGAATAATACGAGGAGGCGAACTTGGCACTATACGCCATGATCGGAGTATTGGCAAAACCAGCCTCGTCCAGTGCATTCCGGATGTATCCGATCCGCCCATCCATCATATCCGACGGCGCGATCATATCCGCGCCTGCATTTGCCAAAGAAACAGAGGCTTTCGCGAGAAGCGGAAGCGTCTCATCGTTTAAAATGCGTCCATGCTCCACAAGACCGCAGTGACCATGCGAAGTATATTCACAAAGGCACACATCCGAAATTACTACCATGTCCGGTGCCAAATCCTTTATCCTTCTTACAGCCCTCTGCGCAATCCCGTCCGGATCGTACGCCTGACTTCCGGTCTCATCCTTATGCAGAGGAATACCGAACACCAGCATCGCTTTTACTCCGCAACCGGTCACCTCGTTCACCAGTTCATGAATCCGGTCGAGTGACCACTGGTATACTCCCGGCATGGACTCTACCGGCCTTTTTATATTTTCTCCCTCCGCGACAAAAACTGGATAAACAAGATCATCGATATAGACCCTGTTTTCTCTGACCAAATCTCTCATCGCACGGCTGCTTCTGAGCCGTCTTGTTCGTTTCACCTTACCATACCCCCTCTTTAAGCCAGCATCGTTTTATCGCACATGCGAGCCCTTCTGTCGTATGCTCTGAAGCCACTATGGCTGGCTTTATGCCATAACACTCCAGCTGCCTCGCGGTATAACCACCTATACATGCGAAAGACGGCATGACATCGTTTTTTAGTTCCCCGCCGTATTCTTCAAAAAAAGCCCGGACACCGGACGCACTCGCCAGCACCACCATACTTCCGGGTCCGATGAGAGGTGCAAAGTCCGGTTTAACGGACACCAGCTTATATAATTCGATCTTTTCGTATTCAACACCTGCGCCGTCCAACACCCGGAACATATCCGCGCTGCCCTCTTCCGCCCGGATAACCAGCGCAGGACCGGCGGACTCCCAATGGCTTTTCACCAAAGCTTCCGCCATATCGGTGCCTGTATAATCGCCGGGAATCAGATCACATGGAATGTTATACACTTTAAGAGAAGCCGCCGTTGCCGGCCCGATCGCAGCGAATTTTACCGCCGAAAAACGTTTCCTGTCAAAACCGATCTCATCGGCTACGTCAAAAAACAAATCCACTGCATTACGGCTTGAGAAGGAGATCCATCTGTATCTCTCGATCCCGCGCAAGGCAGCGATAAGAGCATTTCTTCCATTTTCGGAAATTACCGGTTTCATTTCAAGAACAACCCGGCTCGATATTCCCCGTTTCGCGAGTTCCTGCCGCATGCCCGATGCAAAAGATTTTGTCCCGACAATCCCGCATTCCCGGTCTTGTTTTTTTAAAGCCCGGAGATCCATGCCTGCAGTCTCTCCAATGACAATCACGGCAGGCGCTTTCAAATCCGCGTCCCTTACTGCCTTCGCAATTTCAGAGAGGGGCGCTCTTACAACCTTCTCTGATCTTGAAAATCCTTCAGATATAACAGCGGCATGTATATCGCCGCTCATTCCGCCAGCGATCAGATCTTCACTGATTTTCTCTATATTGTGAAGACCCATCAAAAAGACAAGTGTGCCCGGCAGCCCGGCATACCTTCCATAATTCTGCGCATCTTCACAAGTATGCCCCGTGATAACATGGAAGCATCTTGCGATACCTCTATGTGTAACAGGAATTCCGGCATGCGCCGGAACAGCGGCTGCTGATGTAACGCCTGGCACGACCTCGAAATCGATCCCTTCGCGGATAAGTGTCATTGCTTCCTCGCCTCCGCGGCCAAACACAAACGGATCGCCGCCTTTTAGCCGTACGACTGTCTCATGCGTCTTCGCCTCTCGAAGCAGCAGATTATTAATCTCATCCTGACATACACTGTGTTTCCCCATACGTTTTCCGACGCATATCTGCTCACAGTCCGTTTTCGTTTCCTCCAGAAGCGCTTCCTCTATCAGGCTGTCATAGATTACAACCTCCGCCTCGCGAATCAGCCGCAGCCCTTTAACCGTTATGAGATCTTTTCCGCCGGGTCCAGCTCCTACAAGATAAACCTTGCCCATATTCATTCCCCGTCCAATAACGCCGTTGCCGCCTCACGGACGATATCATCGATCCGGTTCGCATCCTTCCTTACATCCGCCCGGATCATTCTTCCCTCGTCGCTCTTCATCGCAATCAGCCGGATCCGACCGTCACCCGCGCATCTCGCCAGCGCGGCGACCGCATCGTGGCAGCCCGCACCGATCACATGCATCAATTTTCTCTCGGTCCTGAGTTCCAGCGATGTTTTCCGGTCGTCTATGCTCCTCACGATGCCGCTTATATCACTGTTTCCAAGCCCCTCAACCGCAATCACGCCCTGCCCGGCTGACGGTATGAATGTCTCTTCATCAAGAAATTCATATCGAAGATCCGGTTCATCATCGATGCCAAGCCTTTTAAGCCCCGCGGCGGCAAGGACCACCGCATCGAATTCACCGCGCCTTAGTTTGGTGAGACGAGTTGGCACATTCCCCCGAAGAGATCTCGTTTCATATCCTCGCCCAAGATTTTCGATCATTGCTTTTCTTCGCATGCTGCTGGTACCTACAATCCGAATATCTTCCGGTTTTCGTCCCGACAAGCTTACGATTACATCCCTTGGGTCTTCTCTTTCTAAGCAAGCCAGAATATCCAGCGATTCCGGGATCTCCCCCGACATGTCCTTCGCACTGTGTATCGCAAGATCGATTCTACCAGAAAGAATCGCTTCTTCAAATTCAGATACAAAAACCGCCTTGCCACCGAAGTCCCATAGAGGCCTGTCCTGCCGCATGTCGCCTTCTGTCCGCATCACAACCGCTTCGCAGCGGATTCCTCTGGAAGCAAGTTCCTTCATGACAAGCTCTGTCTGCGCCATCGCCAGTGCGCTGCTTCTGGTGCCAATCCGAATCTTGCGGCGGCCCAGTCTTCTTTCGATCTCTTCGCTGAAAATGCGGCTCCGCTCCTCCGATGACGCTGTGCTCTTAAGAACTTCTTCCCGCATCCTTCCGAGATCCCCGACCGCTTCATCCAGATTGTCCGGGAGGGACTTCGCAATTATTTTTTTTATCCTGCCGGCCAGCATCGGGCTTCTTCCATCGGTGCTGATCGCCACAGTGTAGTTTTCTTTCTTAAGGATCGCCGGAAAAATAAAGTCGCAACTTTCCTTGTCATCCACCGCATTTGCCAGGATTCCCGCCTGACGAGCTGCCTCTGCAATGCGGCGATTCAGATTTTTATCATCCGTCGCCGCGATGACAAATGCGCATCCCTCCAGATCCTCCGGACGGAAAGCCCTTCTCCATACGACGATCTCTCCGGACAGTCTGGAAATGTCCGGAGAGACCGCTTTCGCTACTACAGTGATTTTTGCTCCGAATCCGAGAAGTGCGCGAACCTTAAGAAACGCACTTCGGCCGCCGCCCACAACCAGGACGTTTCTGTCGCCGATCTCGATCATAAACGGAAAATATGCCACAGTAATTATCTCCTATTTGTGTTATTTTTCTCTTTCCGAAAAACGGAACATAGACTTTCTCAGTTCGTTCGTCTGATCGTAGCGCTTGCCTCCCCAATAGATACGACCCTGGATCTCACACTTTGGATTCGGGGTGACGTCTTTCATGATATATTTTAAAAATTCTTCAAATCCGGTACGGTCTACGATGTAACCTATATGCTCCTTGCTCTCCACGGCTTCTCTATCCAGATATTCATCGAGATATGCATAAACATTGCAGATTATCTTTTTTACTGTATCATGATCCGCCCATTTCATGAAATCCTCTGCAAGACGCGGATTCTTCTTCCCTGTGCGGCCAAGAAGAACGACGCGAAAATATTGTTCCTTGCTTCTGGTCCATGCGCGGGTCGGACAATAATTGACGCACACACCGCAGCCAATGCACTTGTTCGTATCCCGCTCGATCTTTCCATTCACGACCTTCAGCGCACCTACCGATCTCTTCTTGCAGTACTTGACACACTGCTCGCAGCCGACGCAGCGATCCTTATTATACTGTGGTTCTGTCTGACCAATGATACCGAAGTCATTCAGCCGGGTATGCGCGCAGTCATTGGAACATCCGGTAAACGCAATCTTCACATGATGGTCATTCGGAAAAATCGCCTTATCAATCTCCTGGGCAAAGGCTTTTGTATCATAGCAACCGAAAGGGCACAAAGATTTTCCGGGGCAAGCTACGACATTGCGTGTCCCGGAGGCCGGATATCCACCATTATATTCCTCCTGATTCACGCCTCTGTTTTCTATGATCAGCTGAAGAGCCTGGTTAACCTCTTCCACATCCGCAAGATCGATGCCCGGAATTTCAAAACCCTGACGGTTAGTGATATTCACCATGCCGTTTCCGTACTTCTTCGCGATATCAACAACCCTCTGAAGCGATTCTGCATCAATTTCTCCGCCCGGACAGCGTACACGAGAAGCGGTCTCCCCCCTTACCTTAGAATAACGGAAGGCGTTTTTCTTCAGTTTTTTCATGTCGGTATCCAAATTTGTATAATTCATACGCGCACCTCCCGCTAGTCGATCAGAGTTTTATGCTCCGTGAATTTAAACACCGGTCCATCGATGCAGACATATTTGTCATTTATCCGACAATGCCCGCACTTTCCAATCCCGCAGCTCATCCTTCGGGAATCCGAAATCCAGACATTCTCCTCATTCAGTCCTCTCTTAACAAGTTCGATCATTGTGAACTTGATCATGGGAGGAGGTCCTACTACAATGGCCTTGCATTGGCTGATATCCCGAATCGGTATCTCCGGTATATATTTAGTCACCAGCCCCACATTGCCTTCATAATCCTCCGGAGCGCCGTCTACCGTAAGCGTCAGATCGATCTTATCCGCCCACTCCGCCAGATCTTTCTTAAACATAATCTCGCCCGGATCCTTAAATCCGGCAATCATATGCACGTCCTTCGCATATTTCGTATTGCAGAGATACTGAACGACACCTCGAACCGGGGATACCGCTGTACCGCCGGCGACGATGATCAACTCTCCTCCCTCATATTCATGAACATCAAAGCCATTTCCATAAGGCCCACGAAGGAAGAGATTGTCTCCGGCCTTGCAATTCTCGAACAGATAATCCGTGACCTTTCCCACCGCTCTAAGCGTGAGGTCCACATAATCCGATCCAATGCCGCTTACAGATATAGGGCATTCTCCGACCTTCGGGATCGAAATCTGAAAGAATTGTCCCGGCTTTACATCTCCTGAAAACGTGAAACGGAACGTCCATTCCTGGGCAGTATGTTTTATGATATCCTGAATCTTCGAAGGCATAGGCGCGTATTCATTCTTATTTTGGCTGGACATTCTCAGACACCTCCTTCACTCTGGAATTCAATTTATTGATACAATTCGAGAACGATATGTATTCCGGACAAACCGTATCGCAGCGTCCGCAGCCGACACACATGTCATATCCGAAACGTTTTCTGAAATCATATATTTTATGCAGCACCTTAAAGCGCATTCTTTCGCCATTCGTCTTTCGCATTGTGAGACCACCTGCCACATCGGTATACCCATCCACCATGCAGGATGCGTTCACGCGGCGCCGTTCTCCCACTCTTCCATTATCCGTATAGAAAATATCCTGAATGGTAAAGCATGTACAGGTAGGACATACGAAATTGCATCGGCCGCAATTTATACACCGTCTGCTGTATTCGTCCCACATACTGTCTTTGAATAATTCAAGAGGCACATTTTCCGGTCTTGTGACGCGGAACTCGCTCTTCGTCACATAGCGCGGCTTCACCTCTTCTTCCACAGAATAAGCGCACTGAAACGCACCTTCCAATTCCTTATCCTTAAGATCAACGAAAACCTATCTTATTCATAATGCTTTTGGTTTTGTTAGTTCTTATATCTTTTCTTCCGCAAGGACCTTGTTGTCAAGGTTGCGGATTGAGATGGTTCCATTGTCCAATATTCCGAAGGTCGGTTCTTTTCCTCCCTTGGGGAATGTGATGGAGCCCGTGTTGCAGATGAGCGTGCTATGCCCGTCTTCCGTCGTCATTCTTGACAGTTCCCATAGGTGGGTGTGTCCATAGATGACGGCATCGAAGTGCCCGGGGGGCAATGTCTGCTTGTTATAGACGTGGCCATGGGTAAGCAGGATCTTTCGTCCTTCATCCACGAGCAATGAGTAGGTCGCCATGATAGGGAACTGGAGGAGCATCTGGTCGACCTCAGAGTCGCAGTTGCCTCGCACGGCTACAATCTCATCTTTCATGGGATTCAGCGCATCGGCA
>JAQXNW010000011.1 GCA_029098205.1 Eubacteriales bacterium
GTGAAACCAGGTAAAGGGGCTGCTTTTGTAAGAACGAAATACAGAAATATCATCACCGGCGCAACCAGAGAGGAAGCGTTCAATCCGAGCGAAAAATTCAACGAGGCGCATATCGAAACGAAGCAGATGCAGTATCTGTATAATGACGGCGAGCTGTATTACTTCATGGATCAGGAGACCTATGAGCAGATTCCTCTGTCCGAAGAAGATGTTGCGGATGCGATCAAATACATTCGTGAAAATGATATGGCGACGATTAAATTCTATGATGGAAAGCCGTTCCAGGTTGATGCACCGAATTTCGTGGATCTGGTCGTAACGGAGACAGAGCCGGGTGTAAAGGGAGATACGGCGACGAACGTTACAAAACCGGCTACAGTGGAAACAGGAGCTGTGATTCAGGTTCCTATTTTCATTGAAGAAGGCGAGAAGATCCAAATAGATACCCGTTCAGGTGAATATCTTGGAAGATCGAAGGAATGATTTTTGGTATTTCACAGGGGTAGATTGTTTAAAGGGGCGTGTTTACGTCCCTTTCCTTCTATATGCACTATATGCAGAGAAAGGAATTGCTAGATGAATGCCAGAAACGGCGTACACAGACATAAAATTTGGATTGGAATTCTGATCGTCCTGTTCATTTTGGGTTTCGCATTCGGATTCGTTTATTATCGTATGACGGCCGCAAATTCATCAAAAAAGACCGTGCAGGCTTTTGTTGTGGAAGAAGGATCCGGAACTTCGCAGATCGCAGCAGAACTTGAATCGAAAGGGCTGATTCGATCTGCAAATGGATTCAAAATCTATGCCCGCATTCACAAAATGGACGGAAAATTTCAGGCGGGCACATACAATTTAAGTCCTTCGATGAAAGTTTCGGAAATCGCCAATATCATAGAAGGCGGTAAAGTTGCGGCCGTTTCCGTAACCATAACGGAAGGAATGAACGAATTTGAAATCGCCCAGCTTCTGGCAAAGAAAGGGCTTGTAGATAAGGATAAATTTATCGACGCAGCGGAGAACACCGATTTTTCGAAGGAATTTCCTTTCCTTAAGAATGCGCAGAAGGGGAAGTATCGGCTGGAAGGATATCTGTATCCGGAAACCTATTCCATCCCGGAAGGATCGTCTGAGGAAGATATTATCCGCATCATGCTGAAGCAGTTCCAGAAGGTCTATCAGTCTTTGTCGATAAAAAAGAAGGCGGCAAAAATGGGATATTCGGTTAATGAGATTATGACCGTCGCTTCGATTGTTGAAAAAGAAAGCGGAAATAAGAAAGACCGCCCGACGGTTGCCAGCGTAATATACAACCGCCTGAAAGAGCCGATGAAGCTTCAGATGGATTCAACTGTAAATTATGCCTTGATTACGAACGGAAAGACCATTACCGGCGCGACTTCGTATAAAGATCTTGAGGAAGATTCTCCTTACAATACATATCGTGTGGATGGACTCCCGCCTGGGCCGATCTGCAGTCCGGGGAAGTCTTCAATCGAGGCAGCTCTGGATCCGGATGACACGGATTATCTTTATTTTGTGCTCAGTGAGAAACTGGATGGAACATCTTATTTTACGGATAATTACGAGGATTTCATGAAAGCTGCGAATGCCTACGGAGAAGCATCCAGAGCGGAGGAAAGCAAAGGATGATCATAACGCAGTCGCCGGAGGTGCGTGCTTTCATTGAAAATAAGTATTCTCCGCTTACGGAGGAGCTTGGAGCCCTGCGGAAGCTGGGGGAAGAGAATAAGATTCCTGTGATTCTGAAAGAAACCGAAATGCTTCTTAAGACTGTCCTTCTTCTAAAAAGACCGAAAAGAATCGTCGAAATCGGAACTGCCATCGGATACTCTGCGGCTTTTTTCTCTACGCTTCTTCCGGAAGCATCGATTGTCAGCATTGAGAAGGATCCTGAAATCGCCCGGTTTGCTGAGGAGAATCTTCGGGATTTCGGATTCAGCCGGAATATCCGGATTCTTGTCGGAGATGGAGAAGAAGGATGCCGCACTCTCGAGAAGGAAGGAATGAACGATGCAGATTTCCTGTTTATTGACGCGGCGAAAAGTCACTACAAAAGATTTTTAGAGAATGCGGTTCCGCTCCTTTCGGAAAACGCGCTGATCGCGTCGGATAATATTCTGCAGCAGGGAATGACGCTGGAAGAAAATCCGAAGCACAAGCACAGAACGAGCATTCGTGCAATGAGACAGTATGTAGATTTTCTGTTTAAAGACCCACGTTTTACGTCTTCGTTGCTTTCATCCGGGGATGGCTTTGCTCTGTCCATTTATCATAAGCTGTAAAAAATGATGAGAAAATTGGAACTGCTGGCTCCGGCCGGCGATATGGAAAAACTGAAAATGGCGGTTCTGTACGGTGCAGACGCTGTATATTTCGGCGGAGAGGCTTTTTCGCTTCGAAGCGGAGCGGGAAATTTTTCGGTTCCACAGATACGAGAAGGCGTATCTTACGCGCATCGTTTTCATGTGCGGTGCTACCTGACTTTGAATATTTATGCCAGAAATCGGGATATTGAACCGATCCGCTCTTTTCTCCGCGAAATAAGGGATATACCGATGGATGGATTTTTAGTTGCGGATCCGGGTGTAATGGAACTTCTGAAAGAGGAAATCCCGGATGCTGTCATCCATCTTTCTACACAGGCGAATCTGACAAATTACGAGGCCGCACGGTTCTGGAGAAAGATCGGCGTAAAAAGGCTTGTTCTTGCACGGGAGTTAACGATTGAAGAAATCCGGGGAATCCGGGGGCATATTCCGCCGGATATGGAGTTGGAATGCTTTGTCCACGGAGCAATGTGCATTTCGTATTCCGGCAGATGTCTTCTCAGCAGCTTTATGACTGGAAGAGATTCAAACCAGGGGATGTGCGCGCATCCATGCCGGTATCATTACGCATTGGAAGAAGAAAAGAGACCCGGACAGTACGTCCCGATCGAGGAGGATGAAAGGGGAAGCTACATCCTGAATTCGAAGGATCTCTGCATGATCCGCCATATTCCTGAGCTCGCGGATGCCGGTGTTTACAGCTTAAAAATTGAAGGAAGAAACAAAAGCATTTTTTATCTGGCGACGGTTGTGCATGCATATCGGCAGGCGCTCGACGCGTATTTAAAGGATCCGGAGCACTGGACATTCCGGGAGGAATGGTTTCAGGAACTGGAAAAGGCCAGCCATCGGGAATTTTATACCGGCTTCTATTTTGGATATGAGGGTGCGGATGCGCAGAATTACAAGACAAGCGCGTACGAGAAGCCGTATCAGTTTGTCGGGAAGGTTCTCGCATGGAATGAGAAAGATAACACAGCGCTGATTGAGGAACGGAACAAACTGGTCAAAGGAGATGAAGTCGAAATTTTCGGTCCGGAGATTTCATATTTTATGATGACCGTGGATCATATCCAGGATGAGGAAACCGGAGAGGAAATTTCGGAGGCTTGTCATCCGAAGCAGAAAATTCGAATTCCCATGCCGCAGTCTGTAAAACCCGGATATCTATTAAGAAAAAAGGAGAACCATTGATGGATTCGGATAGTATTCCCTTATGTGTCTGCATGATCCTGCTTATGATTGTATGCACAGCGCTTCTCTCGCTGATGACGGGAGCTTTTGATTTTCTGAATGAGATTAAGCTCCGGCAGAAGTTAGAGGAGAAGAAGCAGGAGCATCGATTTTCTTCCATTGAGAAATTAAGTTCCAGACCGATAAAATATACGGCTGTGAACGGGATGCTTACTGTTTTCGCACTGCTGTACTCTTCAGATATCATATGGAGGATCACGCCGGAAGGAACCTGGAATCTCGTTCTCGCGGAAGCCGGATTCGGAGCGTTTTTCATTGCGTTCGGGCTGCTGCTTCCCAGAAAAATCGCGATGCAGCACAGCGAGACGCTTGCGATTCGTTTTTACGGACTTCAGACATTTTTAAATGGATTGTTCACTCCGATCATTTTTTTAATTTCGCTTCCGGTAAGTCTGGTTCTGTATATTTTTCATCAGGAAACTGATCCAAAACGGGAAGAATATTCGGAAGAAGAAGTCATGTCTCTTCTGGAGGAAGGGCAGAAAAACGGCGACATCATGGAAGAAGGCCGTAAGATGATCGGAAGCATCTTCCGCTTTGATGACGAACGCGCGTTTGAAATCATGACCGCAAGGACGGACGTGTTCATGATCGACCTTGCGGATTCTCCGGAAGAATACATGGATGAACTGATGGAGCTTCGCTTTACAAGAGTTCCTGTCTGCGAGAACGGACAGGATAATATCATCGGAATCCTGAATATTAAGGATTATCTTGTGAAAGCGCAGACCGTGGGATTCGGAAATGTCGACATCCGCTCTATTCTAAGAGAGCCTTACTTTATTCCGGATTCGAAAAATATCGCCACCCTTTTTGTGGAAATGCAGAAAGAGAAGCAGCACATCGCAGTCTTGATCGATGAGTACGGCGGATTCAGCGGAATTGTCACCATTGAAGATATCATTGAAGAAATTGTCGGAGATATCGACGATGAATACGATGTGGAAGAGACATCTGCGGATCCGGTGGATGAAAATACCTGGCTGGTTGACGGGAGCATGGAGCTGGATGCATTGAATCAGGAAACCGGACTTTCTTTGGAATCGGAAACCAGTGAAACCGTTGGCGGATACATCATTGACATCATCGGTGAAATCCCGAAGGATGGATATATAAACCGCACCGTGGTTAACGGAAACCTTGAATTTACAATTCTTTCCGTAAAAGATCAAAGAATCGAACGCGTGAAGATCCACCGACTTCCGAAGAGCACGGACAGCAAAGATTCTGACGAGAAGGAAAGTGACAGAAAAGGGAAGGATTCCGCATAAATGATCGAAAAAGATTCGAAAGATGAACAAGTCCTTCGGCTCCAGGATATAGGAGCCGAAAATCTTGCCAGAATTATTGTCGGTTCCGCTTTGTCCATCCCCGGCGTAAACAGTATGAGTCCGAGGCTGACAGAGACGATCATGGAAGGCGTCCCGGGGATTAATCTGGAATTAAACGGTGTAAAAATCGAAGAGGAGAAAAACCAGATCCTGTGCGATTTATACATAAATGTGGAATTCGGAGCAAAGATTCCTGAG
>JAQXNW010000012.1 GCA_029098205.1 Eubacteriales bacterium
CTCAGGAATCTTCGGATTGCGCTCACGGGCTGCCAGCTTGGGTTTGCAGCGGAAGAAATGGAAGAAAGACTGAGGGAAACCTATGAATAAAATTGGCGTGATCGGCGAAAACGGGTCGGTTGGCTGCTTCCGTGCGGTAGGATTAGAGGTCTTCCCGTGCGAGGATCCGCAGGAGGCAGCGAAAATTCTACGGAAACTGGCGGAGGATGGATACGCGATTCTTTACATCACGGAGCCTCTTGCGAAACAGATTCCGGAGGCGATCGACCGGTATAAGGATCTGCCGCTTCCAGCGGTGATCACCATTCCCGACCGTCACGGTTCTTCCGGCGCTGGAATGCGAAGCGTCAGTCAGGCTGTGGAACGGGCCGTCGGAGCGGATATACTTTTTGGAGGTGAAAAATAGATGGGCGAAGGTAAGGTCATTAAAGTCTCGGGACCTTTGGTTGTGGCTTCCGGCATGGAAGACGCCGATATGTTCGATGTAGTCCGTGTCGGAGATCTGGGGCTGATCGGCGAAATCATCGAGATGAGAGAAGGAAACGCGTCCATTCAGGTATACGAGGAGACAGCGGGCCTTTCGACCGGTGCGCCGGTTATATCGACGGGAGCTCCTCTTTCTGTAGAATTGGGACCTGGACTGATCGAAAATATTTACGACGGAATTCAGCGGCCGCTGGAAGAGATGGTCCGCGCCGTCGGCCCGAATATTACGCGCGGCGTACAGGTTCCGGCGCTGAATCGTGACAAGAAATGGGATTTCAAGCCGGCAGCGAAACCGGGAGATGAAGTCGGTCCGGGGGATATCCTTGGCGATGTACAGGAAACGGCCGTCGTGGATCATAAGATTATGGTTCCTTCGGGGATTTCCGGAACCGTGAAGTCGATCGAGTCGGGATCGTTTACGGTTACGGACCCGATCTGCATTCTTACGCTTCCGGACGGAAGCGAGAAAGAGCTTACAATGATGCAGAAATGGCCGGTCCGTGTTGAGCGTCCGTATCAGAAGAAGCTGGTTCCGGATGTTCCGCTGATCACCGGACAAAGGGTCATTGATACGTTCTTCCCGATCGCGAAGGGCGGCGTCGCTGCGGTTCCTGGACCGTTCGGATCCGGAAAGACCGTTGTGCAGCATCAGCTCGCGAAATGGGCGGACGCGGATATCGTCGTTTATGTCGGCTGCGGAGAGCGCGGAAACGAAATGACCGATGTACTGAATGAGTTCCCGGAGCTTAAGGACCCGCGCACTGGTGAATCGCTGATGAAGCGGACCGTTCTGATTGCAAATACCTCGGACATGCCGGTAGCGGCTCGGGAAGCGTCCGTATATACGGGCATTACGATTGCGGAGTATTTCCGGGATATGGGATATTCCGTAGCCTTGATGGCGGATTCTACCTCCCGCTGGGCGGAAGCCCTTCGGGAAATGAGCGGCCGTTTGGAAGAAATGCCCGGTGAAGAAGGTTATCCTGCTTATCTGGGAAGCCGTTTGGCTCAGTTCTATGAGCGGGCCGGCCGGGTCGTGACCAATGGCTCTGACGGCCGGGAAGGCGCCCTTTCGGTAATTGGCGCGGTATCTCCCGCCGGCGGCGATATTTCTGAACCGGTAGCTCAGGCTACCCTTCGGATCGTCAAGGTGTTCTGGAGCCTTGATTCTTCTCTGGCCTACCAGAGGCATTTCCCCGCCGTAAACTGGCTGACCAGTTACTCTTTGTATCTGGATAATATGAAAAAATGGTTTGATGAAAACGCTGGCACCGAGTGGATGGAGCTCCGCAACCGGATGATGAGCCTTTTGCAGGATGAATCGGAATTGCAGGAGATCGTCCAGCTGGTTGGTATGGACGCTTTGAGCGCCCCGGACCGCCTGAAACTGGAAGCGGCCCGTTCGATTCGTGAGGACTATCTCCATCAGGACGCGTTCCATGAGGTAGATACCTATACTCCCTTGGAAAAACAGCTTTTGATGATGCGCCTGATCCTGGACTTTTATGATGAAGGCGTAGCCGCCCTGGAAAGAGGCGTAGAGGTGGATACCCTTTTGAACATCCCCGCCAGAGAGCAAATCGGCCGTTATAAATATACCGAAAACGATGCGATTCAGCAGGAGTATCAGAGAATCCTGAAAAACCTGCAAAGTGAGATCAGCGAGTTGAAAGTGGAGGAAATGTAAATGCCGAAAGAGTATCGTACCATAGAAGAAGTTTCCGGACCGCTTATGCTGGTCAGGGGCGTCAGCGATGTCGCCTACAATGAGCTG
>JAQXNW010000013.1 GCA_029098205.1 Eubacteriales bacterium
TATCGCCGACTTTCAGCGTTTCCCAAATCTCATCGAGCTTCTTCTGTCTTTCTTCGGCAAGAACAGCCTTATGAGAGAATACAGCTCTGTTCCGTTTCTGGTCAACTCTCGTAACCTTCACAGTTAATACCTGACCCAGGAACTCGTCTGCACTTTCAACATAACGGTTCGAAAGCTGAGACATCGGAATAAATCCGGAAACTTCCTTGTATGCAGCAATTACGCCGCCCTTAACGATCCGAACGACCTTGACTTCAATGTTTGTCTTATTTTCAAGCGCTTCGGTAATTTCTTCCCAGTGTTTGTTGACTTCAAGTTTCTTCGTGGAGAGTAAGATTCCACCTTCGTTATCATCCGTCTTGATGACTTTGGCTTCTACTGTATCTCCTTTATGGAATACATCGGTCAATTTCTGATCCCCTTCGAGACTGGCCTCATGAGCAGTCAAGATTCCGTCCCGTTTGCCGTTCAGATTAATGATAGCCTGACTGTCATTAACATCCACGACCGATCCGGTAACGATTTCTCCGTTGTGCGGCAGTCTCATAGACGCATCGATTTCTTCCATGAGATCAGCCATTGTTACATTTTCATTGTCTTTGGTGATGTTATCACTCATTGTGGAAATAACCTCCTTGATAATACGTTCAGGTGTAGACGCACCTGCCACGATACCTATTCTATTACATTTTGAAATTTCTTTCAATGGCAATTCCTTATTATTTTCCACAAAAAAAGATTTTGGGCATTGTGATCGGCAGATCTCATATAATTTTTTGGTGTTTGAAGAATTTTTTCCTCCGATGACAATCATCGCATCCATTTTTTTTGCCAGTTCGCGCGCAGATTTCTGTCTTTCTTCGGTTGCGCTGCAAATCGTATTCATCACTTCCAGTTCTGCGCCGGAAGCTCGTAAAACATCCAACACTTCCTGAAAGGTGGAAATTCTGCTTGTGGTTTGTGAGACTACTAACGCGGAAGAGCCGTGGTAGACTGCAGCTTCTTCCGGATCTCGGAAAATATATGCGGTGTTGTCGCACCAGCCGTTCGTGCCGATTACTTCCGGATGATTTGGATCACCTACGATAATAATATCCTTCCCGTTTTTATGGGCTTCGGCTACTAAATCATGAATTCTGCGGACAAAGGGACAGGTCGTGTCTACGAGATGAATTCCCTTTCCTTTCGCATCCTCGTAGAATTGTTTTGTTTCGCCGTGCGAGCGGACGATCAATATAGAACCGGGTTCCGCTTCACTTAAATCTTCAATGATTTTCGCACCTTTTGATTCTAGTTCATCTGTTACATCGCGGTTGTGAATAATCTGACCATGTGTATAAATGGGAACGTCATTCATCCTGTTTTCCACGCATTTATATGCGGAATCAACGGCTTTCTGCACGCCAAAGCAAAAGCCGCTGTGCTTTGCGACAATAATTTCCATATCTTTCAGCCTTTCTATGAATTGTATTTTTTCAGTCGTTCTTTTCTCATCCGGTGTATCACTTATTAATCGATCTTCTCGGATTCCAGAAGGATCGTGAGAAAAGGAATAAAATCGGATAAATTTCCAGCCGGCCGGCGATCATTAACAGGGATGCGATGATTTTTCCAAATGCGGAATAGCATGCGTAGCTGTTTGACGAGATTGCACCGAAGGAAATTCCCGTATTAGAGAGTGCTGCAAAAGAAGTACAGAGAGTCGTTTCCAGTGTATTTCCATCAATTGAAAGGAAAATGAATCCCATAATAAAAGTGCCGAAGAACAAAAATAAATATACAGCAATCGATGAAGCTCTGGACGCGCTGATCGGATGCCGATGAACAAGAACCGGCTTAATTGCTTCTGGATGAATGCATTTATATACGCCTCGAATCATGATCTTAAAACCGATCACACTCCGTTCAATTTTAATGCCGCCCGCCTGTGAATAGCTGCATCCTCCGATGATGCAGAGCAGGATCAGAACAAATCGAACGAAGGATGGCACATTCACAAGACCTGGAATGCAGAATCCGGAGGTTGTTGAAAAAGAAACGGAAAGATAAAATACTTTCCAAATATTCTTAGGTGTCAGTGAAAAAGTATCACTGAGGCTGCAGTAGATAATGTTTATTGCAGATGTTATCAGTATCAGAAAAAGGAAAAAAACTGTTTCAAAAGCGACAGCGTCGTTTCTACGATCCTTTCTGAAAATTCCGGCAAAAAAAACACAGTTTACGGATCCCAGCAGGGACAAAGCCGCCATCACGATTTGTCCGAACAGGGGCATCTGATGGAAAATACCTCCGGCTGTAGGATCCAGTATTCCAGATGTACTGAGTCCGGTCATTGCGTTTATGACCGCGTAAAATACAGGGAAACCTCCGATGAGCAGAGTGAAAAATCCGATTACGGTAAAAAGAAGATACGCAATGACAGCAGTCTGAAGAAAACGATTGGAACGAAATCCCATTGCCTTTCTGCGGCTGGAAACAGAGAGACAGCCGTGTTCCAGCTGCTGATCATTTATACCCAGCTTAGGAAAAATTAATGTAGTCAGAAAAACGAGTCCCATGCCGCCAAGCCAGCATGTTTCAGCCTTCCAGAGCAGAAGAGGCCGTGACAGCGCAGAAACAGAACGGCTGAACGAACCGGTTGTTGTCCAGCCGGAAGCCGATTCAAACCAGCTGTCAAAAAAATTTAAAGAAGCTCCGGAAAGGAGGTAAGGAAAAGAAGAAATAAGAACTAATCCTAGAAAACCAAGAGAAACAATCAGAAATCCGTTTTTTATTTCTAATTTTTTCTTCTGCTTTTCAGAGTGATTTAATAAGTAGCGGCAATAAGCGGAAACCGGAAAACAAATCACAGCGACTGTGATGAATCCGGCGGCGGAATTCATGTCATGAAGAGCGGCAGCGTAAATAAACGGCGCTAAAACAAAGCAGCCGGTAATAAACGCCGCAGCCATCATAATTTGAAGTAAGCTTCTGTATCTCAGGTTCATAAGCGTTTCTCCATGATTTGTTTAACCGCGGTTTGAATTCCAGTATTTTGGCGAAAACAGCACGAATACTGTGAAGAGCTCCAAACGGCCGGCAATCATCAGGATAGAAAGAACAAATTTCGAAAAATAGGACATGCAGCTGAAATTACATGTAGGACCGACTTTGGCAAACCCGGGGCCGATATTTCCAAGGCAGGTAATTACAGCGGAAAATGTAGTGACAATGTCTTTTCCTTCTAATGAAACAAGAAGGCAACCCATGAAGAAAACGAATATATAAAATAAAATGAAATTCGATATATTCGTTGCGACTTCCTGCGGAATCGGCCGGCCGTTGTAATTCAGCGGATATACACGTTTTGGATGCAGTTTTTTCGCAACCTGTCTCCGGATCAGTTTTAACGCAACCGTGATACGGACGATCTTTGGCCCTCCGCCGGTGGATGATGAACAGGCACCGCTCAGAAACACAATTAATAGGACGCACTTCGCAAAGGCCGGCCACTGATCATAATCCTTTGTCGCATATCCGGTTGTCGTCATGATAGAGCTTGTTTGAAAAGCAGCCGCTGTCAAACTTGTAAACGGATTTTTAATGACACCGTTCAGCATCAGAGAGATCGTGATCAGTATCGTGCAGATCCCTAGTATCTTTATGTAAAGGCGGAACTCCTCATCGTGCGTCAGCGCTTTCAGCCCTTTTTTTGGAATGTCAAAGAAAAGGTTGAAGTTGGTGCCGCAGAGAATCATGAAAATTATGATTATCCAGTGAATCGCCGGGCTTGCAAAATGCGCGACGGAATTGTTATAGGAAGAAAAGCCGCCTGTTCCGACAGTTCCAAATGTATGGATCATTGAATCGAACGGCGACATGCCAGCAAAGAAGAGAAGTACAATTTCTGCGATTGTGAATGCGAAATACAGCAGGTAAAGCTTTTTCGAATGATCCGAATACCGCGCGGAAATTTTGTCCGCAGTAGGTCCCGGTGTTTCCGCATTTGCTACAAGCTGTCCGTTGATGCCCAGGCTTGGAAGAAGCGCTGTGCCGAAAACGATGATTCCCATTCCTCCGATCCAGTGTGTAAGAGAACGGAAAAAGAGAATCGAACGCGGAAGGGATTCTACATCGGGGATAATGGTAGAACCGGTTGTTGAGTATCCGGAGCACATTTCAAAAAAAGCGTCGATAAAATTAGGAATCGCTCCT
>JAQXNW010000014.1 GCA_029098205.1 Eubacteriales bacterium
AATGTGCCGTATGATCTTTCCGATGTCATGTTCATTTGCACGGCGAACACAACCGATACAATTCCGGAGCCGCTTCTCAACCGAATGGAAGTGATCCGGTTTACGGGATATACGCCGGAAGAAAAACTGATGATCGCGAAAGAACATCTTCTTGGAAATTCCATGGAAGAAATGGGAATCAAAGAGAAACAGCTGACGGTTCCGGATGAAACAATTGAGAAGATCATTTCGGAATTTACAATGGAGGCCGGAGTCCGCGGACTCCGGAAACGGATCGATACGCTCTGCCGGTCCGCGGCTGTGAAAATCGCGGAGAAGCCGGACAGCACGTTCACCGTTAAACCGGAAGAACTCCGGAAAGTTCTCGACATGCATCCGGTGCACCACGATCAGGTGCTTCGGGATCCGAAGCCGGGTGTCGTAACCGGCCTAGCATGGACGCAGGTCGGAGGTGAGATCCTCTATATTGAGTCTTTGTTTACGAAAGGGTCAGGAAAATTAATCGTCACCGGACAGCTTGGAGATGTAATGAAGGAATCCGTACAGATCGCGGTCAGCCTGGTGAAAGAGATGTTCCCGGATAAAGCGGAGCTGTTTGAAAAGAACGATCTGCACATCCATGTTCCGGAAGGAGCGGTTCCGAAGGATGGTCCGTCTGCCGGAATCACGCTGACGACAGCGGTTGCGTCTCTGGTAAGCGGTCATCCGGTGGATCCGACGATCGCGATGACCGGAGAAGTCGCTCTTCGAGGCGCAGTGACTCCGATCGGAGGACTCCCGGAAAAGCTGATGGCAGCGGACCGGGCTGGCGTGAAGAAGGTCTTTATTCCGAAGGATAACGTAGAGGATCTTAAGGATGTCGCAGAAGATGTCCGTGAGCATCTTACGATTGTTCCAGTAACTCGCGTGGAAGAGGTTCTGAAGGAAACCGGCATCCTGTAAATCCGACATCCTGTAAGGAAAAGAATTCGAAGGAACGCTGAAAAACGCGGAAGAATAAAAATAAAAAAGTTTCAGGATGGAAAGCATCCGAGAACGAAAAAAGGGCTTCTGTCCGGAGGAAGAAGGCGGTAACCTGTCTCCTCTTCCGGAGAAGTCCTTTTTTATGGCATTATATTATTTTAATCAGCCGGGTTCATTCAGCCTTCTTTCGCATCAAGATGCAGGAGGTCCGGACGGGAATAGTGTCCGATTCCATCGAATTCCATGCGGCTTTCCGGCACCATCTGGAGATTAAAATCCGCATAGAGGATTTCCGGGCGGTCAAATACCGGACCTGCGATGGTGTGCCCGTACGGGTCGATGATGCAGCTTCCGCCGCGGATTGGAATATCGGACAGGCGTTCGATTTCATCCCGCAGGCGGAGCGTCGATGAATACCGGTCCCGGTACAGAAGCATCCCCGCGTTTACAACGAAGCAGTGACTTTCTACCGCGATATGAACCATTGTGGAAAGCCATTCGGGATTATCGTTCGTGTTCGGGGCCAGATAGATGGAAATGCCTTTCTGGTAGAGTGCGGCTCTGGCCAGAATCATGTAATTTTCCCAGCAGATCAGTGTGCC
Source organism: Eubacteriales bacterium (assembly GCA_029098205.1). Classification (GTDB taxonomy): domain Bacteria; phylum Bacillota; class Clostridia; order Peptostreptococcales; family Anaerovoracaceae; genus Aminicella. Next base: position 1,566 of record JAQXNW010000014.1, read on the forward strand.
GACTTTCCCCCAGGGTGTGTCCGGAGCGGGGAAAAAGCCCTCCTGTCCATCGGCCCAGATGAACCTCTCTGCGCCGGTTGGCTTTATTTTCCGATGCTTTGACAGGATTTCGCCGTCCGGACCGAACAGAAGCTGTGTGCAGTAGAGCGAAGCATTGACAGAATCCCGCTCTGTAATCCCGACGCTGACATAGACGCCAGATTCCTTCGCGGTTTCTCCGATGAAGCGGGTTTCTTCGCTGGGAACTAAAACGGAATTGTCGTAATAAAGCTTCCAGTCTTTCCGGCCGTCCTCAGTTCTCGCGCCGACGGTGAAACCGAAGGTGAGGCCGTAAGGGTATCCGGGAATATAGGCTTCCGGGAAAACGATGAATTCGGCGCCTTCGGATGCGGCTTCTTCGATTTTCCGAACAACTTGTTTTACAGTTTCGGATTTGTCAAAGAAAACAGGGCAGTCCTGGACAACCGCGAGCCGGAGTCTGTCTTTCGCAAAATCTTTCATAAATAGTACCTCTGATGAATTCATTGGAAAATTTTATCGTTACGTTTTTCGTTTCAGGCCAAAGCCTGCCTGAGTGCGGCAAAGCTTTTCAGTATCTATAAGTATACCATAGAATAACAAAGAACCTGTTAAAATTGACGATATCTATGTGCTCAAGTATAATAAATAAATAAGTTCGAAACGTTCCGGAGAGCACTTCCGGTTTTACATTTTCATCATGCAGCGATGCGGATTTCCCGGCAGTCCGAAAACAGGCCGGGCATGAGAGAGAGGATCGTATGGATCAGTTTAATGACTTTACGCACCTTGGCGATGATATCATGGATACCGTCACGAAGGCAGTCGGAGAGAACAATTTTCAAGGGCTGAATGACAGTATCCAGTCTGTTCTTCGCCAGTATACACAGAATTTCGGAAATACGCAAAATGCAGGCGTTAATTTCAAAGTGAACCCTTCCAGCCCGGAATATAATCCGGGCGCGGCTGATTCCGGGTATTCACAGAACAGGGCTGAGAATAAGGCTGATGACGGACGGAATATTTATCCCGGAAGCGGAACATCTTTCCGTCCTTCGGCGGGTAATACTGCGGGAAATCGGAATTTTTCCCGTTCCAAGTCACATACATCTTATACGTATACGAATGCGGGAACGGATGCGCAGGGCAGAACCTATCGGGAGTCCCAAAGCGGATCGTATACATCTTATAATAACGGAAGAAACGGGAACGCGTACGGACAGGGAAGGGAATACCGTCCGCCCCGCGGCGCACGGAAAAACCCGAATGCGGGATACGCAGCCGGGAACAATCGTACTGCCGGAAGTTACGGAAATTCGCCGTTCCTTGTTCGGAAGCCATCGTATACAGGATCTATTCTTCAAATTGTCTTTGGCGCGATCGGACTGGCTTTCAACGGTTTTTTATTTTTAGCTCTTCTTCTGGCTTTCTTTATAACCAGTGATGCGGCTCTCTACGTTTCTTTTTTCTTCCTGGCTATTTCCGTCGGATTCGGCATTCTTCTTCGGAAAGGAATGATCGATAAGAAACTTCTGAATGAGTTTTATCTATATGGCCGCTTTTTAGGAAACAGTGAATTCAGCCGGGTGGATGAGCTTGCGTCTAAAGTCGGAGAAATTCCGGAGCTCGTGCTTGAAAATCTCCAGAAGATGATTCGGAAAGAGTATCTTCCGCAGGCGCACTTTGACAAGGAGCATACGACATTGATGCTGACGGAAAGAGCCTACGATCAGTATCTGCAGGCCGAAAAAGGAAGAAGCAAACGGGAGGCAGAGCAGGCAGAGAAAGAGGCCAAGATCCGTAGGGAAGAAGAAGGGCTTCCGGAGAATGTCCGCGCGATCTTAAGAGAAGGCGAACGATACATAGAGGATGTTCATCACTGCAACGATCTGATTCCGGGAGAGGAAATGTCCAGAAAACTGGACGATTTGGAGCAGATTGTCCGGCAGATTTTCGCGCAGCTGAAGCAGCATCCGGAGCAGGCGGACGATCTTAGAAAGTTCCTGAATTATTATCTCCCGACGACGGAGAAGCTTCTGCATGCGTATATTGATCTGGATAATCAGCCGGCTTCCGGAGAAAATATAGAAACAGCGCGGAAGGAAATTGAAGACGTTATCGATACGATCAACAGCGCGTTCCGGACGCTTCTTGATAATCTTTTCCAGCAGATGGCATGGGACGTCTCTACGGATATTTCCGTCATGAAATCGATGATGTCGCAGGACGGATTGGATGCCGGAGAAAGTACGAATACCCAGAATCAGAATGAAAATAAGGATCTTCAGTAATTATTTAGATGTCTGCTTCAGGGCAGCGGAAAGAGCAGACAGTTTGAGAAATGAACAGGAGTTTATCGATGGCAGATGAATTTAAAGATTTCCAGGATACAGCGCCGACCCTTTCTTTCGGGGATGATGCGGTGAAAGAAGACCCGAAAGCGGATGAGAAAAATGATCTTCTCGCGCAGATTGCGGATATTCAGACAGACATCAAGAAAGAAGAAACGAATCTTTCTCCGAAAGAAATCGAGCAGGTGGATTCTTTCGTTGAACAGATCGATCTCACGAATTCCAACGCGATTTTGAATTATGGAGCCGGAACGCAGAAGAAGATAGCGGATTTTTCGCAGCGCGCCTTGGATAATGTACGCACGAAGGATATGGGCGCAACCGGGGAAATGATCACGAAGCTGGTTACCGATCTCAAAAACTTTGACGTGGATGAGAACGAGAAAGGAATCAAGGCTTTTTTCAAAAAGAAAGCCAATAAAATGGAGATTATGCGTGCCAAGTACGCGAAGATCGAAACGAATGTGAACGATATCAGCAATCAGCTTGAAGAGAAGCAGGTTCAGCTTATGAAGGACACTGCACTTCTGGACAAGATGTATCAGATGAA
>JAQXNW010000015.1 GCA_029098205.1 Eubacteriales bacterium
GCTTTCTCCCAATGAATCGCAGAACAACCATTCTGATTTCCTGTTACCGCATTATTCTGCTTCGATTGTATTGATTTCCTCCATGAGTTTGTCCAGGATTTCCGCACCGTCTTTACCGACCAGATTCTTATAAGTCTGATACGCGGTCAGCGCTTTTTTCTTAAAGGCTTCCCGTTCTTCGGGTGTCAATGTTTCAACGATAATGTCGCTCTTTTTCTCAATTTCTTTCAATGCGGCATCGTTCTGCTCCTCCTGAATCTCGAACGAACGTGGGATCATCTCTTCGATCGACTCATCGATGATTTTTTTCAGGTTATTCGGAAGGCTGTTATAGAAATCAGGATTAACGCAAGTCGCTGTGATATACAGGTTCGAATTTGCTTCTGTCAAATACTTCTGCACTTCATAGAACTTCGAAGTATTGATCGCGCTGATCGGATTTTCTTCACCTTCGATCATGTTCAGCTGCAGACCGGAATAAACCTCGGTGTAACTCATCGGTGTAGGATTTGCACCATAAGCTTTATAAGCGGCGATAATCATTGGCGACTGCATCGTTCGGAATTTCAATCCCTTAAAAGCATCCGGTGTCCGGAGCTCTACATTGCTCGTCCACTCCATCGCGCCTTCTGTCCAAAAGCTGAGTGGAAGAATGTTCTTCTCGAGATATTTATCACGAAGCATTTTATTCAGCGCTACGCTGTTCTTCAAAACTTCCTGTGTCTTATTCATGTCTTCCGGGAAAAGAAAATGCAGAGAAAAAAGCTGGTTTTCAGGAACAACCGTACCAGTGTTTCCCGGACTGACAATGGCGAATTCTACCGCGCCGTTCTGTAGAAGCTCGCACTGCTGCAAAGCGTCTCCAATCTGTCCGACACTGTAGATCTCAAGCTGGATCTGTCCATTCGACTTCTTATAAAGCAGATCCGCAAATTCTTTGCAATATACATCCTGCATATCGCCTTCATATTCTTCATGAACCAATTTCCATTTGTATATCGTCTTTCCGTTTTTTGTTGTCGTGCTCGTACTCGTGGCCGAACCTGAACCGCCGGAACAACCGGTGGCCAGAAATGCCAGAGAAAGAATGACGATCAAAATCGAGATTCTTAATTTCTTCATTTTTTCCTCCTATTCCTGTCCGCCGTTCAAGAAGTTCAATACGTTCCTCACTTGAATTTCAACGCCGACTTTCAGCATATCCTCATCAATATCAAAATGAGAATTATGATGCGGATAATCTGTCCCTTTTGCTGCATCCGCGATTCCGACCCATGTCATGACCGATGGAACTCGATGTGTGAACTCCGCAAAATCTTCTCCCGCGAGAGATTTGAAATCGTCCAGCACCTCAGTCGTTCCATACGTCTCCTGCACTGATTTCTTTACTATTTCCGTCATTCTCGTGTCATTCACCAACGAAGGATTGCTCGGAATGAAACGCAGTCTGTAATCCAGACGGTATGCCTGGCATGTATTCCTGATCACTCTCTCAAACGATTCCAGGATCCGAGGCTTCCAGATTTCCTCATCCGGGAACAGGAAACGAATCGTTCCTCCCAGATTGACTTTGTCCGTGATGATGTTCCGCCCTGTTCCTCCATTGATGTAGCCGAAGCAGATCGCCATAGGATTCATCGGGTTGTATTCTCTGGTCACCAGCGTTTGAACCGCATTAACAACTTCACACGCCCCCAGAAGTGCGTCGACACTTTCTTGCGGCTGTGCAGTATGTCCCGCCTTCCCGCGAATTTCAAGTTCAAATTCTTCTGTTGTTCCAAGGATCGGTCCAGGGGAAAGTCCGATCCGTCCTGTTGGAATCGGACTCCATAAATGAAGTGCGAATGCCGCGTCGACCTTCGGGTCTTTCAAAACGCCTTCTTTGATCATATTCAGCGCCCCAGCTTCTTCTTCATTCGGTTGAAACAGAACCTTTACCGTTCCCTGAAATGAATCCCTGTGCTCCGCCAGAATTTTTGCTGCTGTAAGCTGGATTGCCATATGCCCGTCATGGCCGCAGGCATGCATGACACCCGGGTTCTGGCTTGCGAATGGAAGTCCCGTTTCTTCTGTCACCGGAAGAGCATCCATATCTGCCCGAAGCATCACAGTTTTTCCGGATCCAGTCCCACGGATCAATGCCGTGAGTCCGGTTCCTGTAACCGATTGAATTTCTTCCGCGCCGATTTCTTCCAGGAAAGTCCTTATCTTCGCTGACGTCTCAAACTCTTTGTATCCGAGTTCCGGATGCAAATGGAAGTCCCGTCGAAGTGCAATCAAAGATTCTTCCAACTTCTCGACTTCTTTCTTTACATCAAACATAGTGTGCCTCCTACAGCATAAACAACGACAGCTGCGGACAAAGAATGACGATGATGGTTACTCCCACTAACATGATAAGATATGGCGGTATACCACGAACAATATCCAGGTAGGGCCTGTTGAAAATCGCACACGCTGTAAAAATATTGCATCCAAACGGCGGAGACACACTGCCGATCGCAGCCTGAAGTGTAATGATGATCCCGAGGTGAATCGGATCGATCCCCGCGGCCACTGCAATCGGGTAGAAAATCGGCGACAGAATAATGATAACAACGAGACTGTCTACGAACATACATCCGATGAAGAAGAAAATCGTGACCATCACCAAGATCTTCAGCGCCGACGGACTTGTTCCAAGAAGTGCATTCGTCAGCATCGTCGGGATCTTCGCATAAGAAATGACCCATGAAAACAGCTGCCCTCCGGAAACCAGAATAAACACCGCGCAGGTAACAACAGCACTGCTGAGTGAGATCTTTTTTAAGTCCTTCGGCTTGATCGTTTTATAAACGAACATCTCCAGAATAATCGCGTACGCGACTGCGACGGCAGAAGCTTCTGTAGGACTGAAGAATCCACTGTAAATTCCGGCAAAGATAATGACTGGAAATCCCAGAGGCGGAATCGCCTTACGAAAAGCAATTCCTCTGTCATGCCAGCTTGCTTTCGGAAGACAAGGCATTTTCTTTTTTCTCGCGTAGAAATAACTGTAAACAGCGAAGAAAAGTAAAATCAGAAGTCCTGGGCCGACACCGGCAATGAACAGATCGCCTACCGAAGATCCCGTTACTACCGCATACATAATCATGGAAATGCTCGGTGGAATCAGCAGCGCGATGATCGCGGAGTCGATGATGAGGCCAGAACTCGCGCTGTCACTGTAGCCAAGCTGCATCAGTCTGCCTCGCATCGGCTTTCCAATAGCTACGACCGTTGCCTGCGTAGACCCGGAAATCGCTCCGAAAATGGTACAGGTAATCGCTGTCGTAATCGCCATACCGCCGCGGATATGACCAACAAATGTCTGAACAAAGTCCAGAAGTCTTTTGGTTGTATATCCCGCGCACATAATATCTGCCGCGAGAATGAACATCGGCACCGCAAGGAGAACCTGCGCAGACACGCCTCCGATCAATTGCTGCGTCGCAATAGAAATATTGAGATAATCCGGCATATAGAATATCATAACTGCAAGCGGCGCCGCGATCATCGGAATCACCATTGGAAAATTTAACAGCAGGAATACAAACATTACAATTAATAGCAGTGCAATCATGATTTTTCCCTCTCATCATCCGGCAAAACAGCTTCGCTTTCCGCAATTTCTGCTTGCTGTATATCATAGTCTTCCTGATTTTCTCCAAGTTTAAACTTACTGGAAATGTAGATTTCGTCTCTGTGTTTGACATTCATAATGAAAGTTTTGAAATATTCGATTGCGCCGAAGGCGAATCCAATCGGAACGACCAGATATACGATCCACATCGGATATCCGAGTGCCGACGATGTTCTGCCAAAGCTGTGAACAAAAATGACATATTTTGTTGCTAATACAACCAGATACGCCATAATAACAGCTGTAAGAAGCGAAATGATATAGGTCATGATCTTTTTAATCTTCTTCGGTACTAGGTCATACACGACGGACATACTAATATGACGCGCCATTTTAGCGCAATATCCGATTCCTAGGAACGTGATCGCTATGTTCAGTGCCTGTCCAACTTCTTCTGTCCAGGATAGACTTGAATTGAATATCGTTCGCGCAATCACTCCGGCAATCAGTACTGCCGCCATGATAAGAATGGACATGCTAAGCAGGTATTCTTCGATCTTCGAAATGACATCATCTAGTTTTCGCATTTTTTCTCCTGTTCATTTCACTATTTTACTAGCAGTTCCCTTCTGAAATGGCAGAACGGCTCCGCGCCGGTTTCCGTTACAACAAATGGCTCGCTGGTGTCAACACCACAATCATCTAGCCAGATACCCGGAATCATATGGAACGTCATTCCTGGCCGCAGGACTGTCTTATCTCCCGGGCGCAGACTTGCTGTATGCTCACCCCAATCCGGCGGAAAGTTCAGACCCATCGAATATCCGATACGGGAATCCTTCACGAACCCACTCTTCGCGATCGTCTTTCGCCAAATCATTTCCACATCTTCGCAAAGCATGCCAGGGCGAATTCCTTCTAGCGCTGCTGTTAAACCTTCGGAAACCGTTGCTCCAAGATCCTTAACTTTCTGCGGTGCGTTTCCGAGAATCATGGTTCTAGCAAGTGGGCAATGGTAATGTCGATAATTTCCACTCAGCTCCAAAATAACCGTATCTCCGTCTTCATAATTTTTGTCAGACCAGCTCAGATGCGGTGTAGATGTCCGGACCCCCGCTGGCATAAGCGGCGCGATCGCGGAATATTCTCCACCATATTCTTTCGTTCCGGAAATCTGCGCATGGAAGACATCCGCGGCAACATCGCACTGACGCACACCGATATCGATTTCATCATAAGCAACGTTCATCGCATTCTGAACGATCACAGAAGCTTTCTTGATGAATTCAATTTCTTTCGCACTCTTGATGATCTTCACCCAATTCACAATATTATAACCATCAACAAAAGTCGCGTTCGGAAGGCATCTTTCAATTGTTTGCTGGCACTTCGCGGAGAAATAATACGCATCGGTTTCCGTCGCGATGACTTTCTTGTCTAATCCTCTCTCCTGAAGGATTGCCGCTACATACTCATAAGGATGTTTAACCGGATTGTTGACATAGTCATCCGTATAAGCGTAAATATCTCGTTCTTCCAGCGAAGTAGTCAATCTCGCGGCGTTTCCATCCTGTCCGCGGCCAAACCAAATAGGCTCATCCTCATCCAGCGCGACGATGACGCCTTGATGAACATAAAAAGACCATCCGTCAAACCCTGTCAAATAGTTCATGTTTGCAGGGTCTGTCACAATCAATACATCGATTCCCTTTTTCTGCATACTGACTTTCGTATTAGCAACGCGCTGCTGATACTCTTCAACACTGAATACGAGTTCCTTTTTCATAATGTGTTCTCCTTTTCCCTAAAATCATTTGCTATATCTTTTTTATTTTGTACAGATCTGCAGATCGCTGCACCATTAAGAATTTTCGTCATTATAGGAAATGAGGGGGATTTACACAATAGTATTCAGACTATTATTTCTTTTTTCAGGAAGAAAAACGGGTAAAAATGGAATTTTACAAAATATCGTTCTGTAATACAAAACAGATATCATAAAAAACACCATTGAAAATTCAACAAACCAAAAAAGTCAGGCTTGTATTCTGTATAGCGTTGAAATATAATGAAACAAACTTAAAATACGATTGAGTCATTCTGCATTACAGAACACTATTATTGTTTTTTTGATCCGATTTTCTGTCAAATTCTGTATTTCAGAACGCATACTTCACGCGATATACTCGCGATACCTATGCAGAATCCCACATTTCAATTTTCACTACGAAATCAAGAGGTCTTCATGAAATCCGATTCGCATTCTCCAAAATATCCTGTTCAATCCCTCGAGAAAGCTTTCCGTATTCTAGACTATATCCACGATAGCGCCTCCAGTAACGGAGTCACGCTCGGCGCCATCGCGCGGGATCTGAACATGACAAAAAGCAGTGTCCACCGCATTTTGGACACCATGCTGGAGCACGGTTTTGTCGAAAAAAAAGGAACATCAATCGCAGCCTATAATCTCAGTTGGGGCATTTTTAAGATCGGAAATGTCGTACCCTCGAGGCACAGTTTGAATTCAAGCAATTACGTCACTATCATGGAAACACTTTCTCAAGATGTCCAACATACAACAACACTCAGCGTCAAAGAAGAACATTCTTCCGCGGTTGTATACAAAGTCACCCCTGGACTCACACATAAGACAAGCGGTATCCTCTCCCAGCACGATCCGCTCTATGCTTCTTCCGCCGGAAAGCTATTCATGCTGAACTATAATAAAGATGAAATCATGCGCTATTTTCAAAATACGAATATTCGAAAATATACATCCCACACAATCCTTAATTATCTGGATTTTCTAGATGAACTGGAACAGATCCGCCGGGACGGATATTCTATCGATCGGGGGGAATTCGAGGAAGATACTTGGTGCATTGCCATGCCGATCCGAAACTATACCGGTGAAATCACAGCCGGTCTCAGCGTAAGCGCTCCACCAGAAGAAATGCAGCCGGAAGATCTAGAAAAAATCAAGACGTATCTGAAACCTGCCGTAGACGAACTCTCTGCTTTCCTCGGCTGGAGCGAATCCGACAGATGATATTCAGATGTATCACAGATTCCACCTCGCGATGGACCCCCTTGCCTTCGGCTGTATCCTCCCCGCTACCGGGCTGATTCGGGACTTTCACCCGTTAGAACGTGCGCTCGCCGTGCGCACAAATCACAACCACCGGCTTAGCCGGTGGTTTATTGATCCATGCTCTCTTCGTTCGCATGGATCCTCAGCTAAAGCATATTCAGAAAAAGAGCTTCCGGAAAAGTTCTGCTTCGAACTTTCCGGGAGCTCTTTTCGAATGATCTGAAGGCTATAAGAAATTCAGGCACTGAACCAGGCCCATCGCATAATACTTTGTCGCCTCAACTAACACATCATCACGCAAATTGTATTTCGCATTCGCATTCGGATAAATACAATCCGCCTCTTTATTATAGATACCAAAGAACGTCATAACCGAAGGGATCCGCTTAGCGAACTCCGCAAAATCTTCCCCCATCAAGCTAGTAAAATGCCGCATCTTATCGTAATCGATATTAACCATACGCGCACTGCTCTTCAAAACTTCTACCAGCTTTCGGCTGTTGACAAGCGAAGAATTGCTGTGAATAAATTCAATGTCGTATTGCATACCCATGAAGGAACAGACACCGTCAACAAGAGATTCGACATCTGTTTTTATTTCGTCCAACGCCTCTTCTTCTCTCGGAAACAAAAAGCGAATTGTCCCTTCCATCACGATTTCTCCAACCATGATATTTCGCGCCGTTCCTCCGTTTATCTTGCCGACCGTAATGGAAATCGGGTACATGGGATCATATTTTCTGGATTCCAGCGTCTGAAGCGCCTCAAGCACTTTTGCTGCGCCAATGGCGGCATCGATCCCGTAATGCGGCCAGGCGGTATTTACAGAACGACCGGTTAGACGGATTACAAACTCCTCTGTCGTGCCAAGCACGCGTCCTTCACTCAAACCGATGTCTCCCTCCGGAAGCATATACGTAAAATTCATCCCCAGCGCAGCGTTTACCGGCGGGTCATCTAAAACACCGCCATTGATCATTTCCAATGCACCGGCCACTTCTTCGTTCGGCTGAAAAACAAACCGAATGTTCCCATTAAACGAATTATGATTGCGAGACAAAATTTTCGCGACAACCAACGCAACAGCCATCTGCGCGTCGTGCCCGACAGCATGCATAACGCCAGCATTTTCCGAGGCAAAAGGAAGTTCTGTTTTTTCCTGTACCGGAAGAGCATCCATGTTCGCGCGCAGAACCACTGTCCTTCCGTTATCCACACGGCCTCGTACTGTTCCTGCAATGCCTGTCTTCGCGATGTTTCGAAGATCATCTGCGCCAATGGCTCTAAGGTAATCATAAATCACTTTGGATGTCCGAAATTCTTTGAACCCCAGCTCCGGATGTTCGTGAAAGTCACGACGGAGCGCCGCTAGCTCGCTTTTGAAAATTTCTGCTTCATCGGTAATCATTAGTATCTCCTGTCTTTTAGATATCGCATCGCATTTATTGGTATTCCACAGTGTAGCTTTCTCAATATTTTATTTTAGAAGGTTTTCCCGCAATTGTAAATCATCGAAGATCCTCACAGATCGTTCAATAACGATCTTCATAAAACCTCTCTAAATTCGACAGATCGGTTCTGGCAAATTCAGCAGAATAGAAGAAAAGCAGTCACAAAAAGCAATCTTCAGCAGAGAATCCTATCAAAGTCTCCTAAGCCTCGCACTCAACTGACTGCAACCCATAATAAAAAAGGCTGACAACATTCGGCATAGATTTCACCGAATGCAGCAGCCCTTATCTCTGTAATATGAAAGCTTTTCAGAAACCAACCGGTTACCGGCTGTGCCCGTTCCTTCTGCGGAGTATCACAAGACCAACCGTTCCCGCGCATGCCGCAAGCAGGAGGACGATGTCCATAGCAATGGAAGAAGCATCTCCCGTATTCGGCCGGCTTCCATTGTCCGCTTTTGAAGCCGTGCTCCCAGCCGCCCGGGAAGTCGAAGCAGAGGAGCCGTTTCCGCTGGACGGAGTACTCGGGTGATTGATTCCGCCGGACGGGTTGTCCGATGGATTCGTTGGGTTCGTTGGATTCTCAGACGGATTGTCGGACGGTTTCCCACTCTCTTTCTTTTCGAGAGCGTCGGTCGCTTTATTGATCGCGTCTGCGTATCCATCAACGACAGACTGTTCGTTCTCAAGCTTTCCGCGCTTTACCGCATTCACCGCATCCGTAACCGCGCTGAAATCCTTATAATCATCGGCATTCAGGCTCTCGGCCTTCTTGACGGCCTCATCCACCTTCGAATAATCCGCTTCCTTGTAATGATAGATTGTGAAAGAGTCGACATCCGAAAGTGAAGATCCGCTCGCGCTCTTCGCGGAGCTCGATGTGGAAATACGCTTTGTCGTAATCTTAAATTCATTATCCGATACGGAAATTACAGAAACATTCGGCGTATATTCCTGGTTTTTTACTCTGGCATACGGGAAATCTTCATTCTTGATATTATAGTATTTGCTGCCAGAGCCGGAGTTCGCCGTCACATACAGAATTCCATCCGGATTCGTTGTGCTCGAATAGCTGTCATCGTCATACGCACTCGGATCCGTAATCGGATTTTCACCGTCCATCATGTACGAACGTACGTAAACATGGTCGTGGCCCATCAGAACAACATCGATGTCCAAATCCCTGAATACGGGGACAAGCTCGCTTCTGCGCTGCAGAACATCCGAATCGAACGCATGGTTTGCGACACTGAATACCGAGTGGTGCATGACAGCCACCTTCCACTTCGCATTCGGATTCTGCTTAATTGCATTCTCCATAAACTGCTTGTGCTCTGCCGTACTCATATTGTTGTCATTCAGCTGCAGGAACAGAACACCGTTATAGGTGAACCACGCATCGGAAGAAGCCGCGGTAGATCCGAGACCGCTCCGATTCGCGACATTGAAATGCTGATCATAGGCAGCGGAACTTGTATCGTGATTTCCGACAACAGTCGGATTAATCAGATACGGCATATATGTGCTGTTGAGATATCCCGCGTACTGATTCTCATCGGCCGCGCTGTTCACCTGATCTCCCGCAGAGAGTAGGAACGCCGCATTCGGATAATTTCCAGTAATGACTTTCAAGCTGTTCGCCCATGATGCCGAATCCGCTTCCGTACTTCCGCCGGCACCGATCTGCGGGTCTCCGACGAACAGGAATGTAAACGCGCCCTCGGCCTGCGTATTGAAATGATAAAGCTGCGATTCCGTATCTCCGTTCACAAGCTGATAGGAGTATGCCGTTCCCGGCTCAAGATCCGTCATGGCCGCTTTATTCGCGGTCATGCCCGAACGGTTCGTCGAGGCAGTTTCTGCGGTGACTTCTTTGGCACTGTCCGGAAGCTTTCCGTCTACCACTTCCGACGTCTTCGCATAGCGGACCTTCCCCGCTTCACTGGTCGATGCGTACCAGTTCACGTTCACCTTTGACTCGTCCGAACCCGGCGCGAGAGAAACGGAATCCTGCGTCGCTGTGATTTTCGTAGTGGAAAGCGTAAGATTCTGAAAATCGAAATAGATATCCGAACTGGATGCTCTTCCGTTATGGAGCTCAACCGCAATCGTATTCGTGCCGTTTTTCAAAATTTTTCCGATCGCCGCCGAATCCGTCAGCGAAATGGTTCCGGTCTTCGGACTGCCGGCGTTCGAACCGCCATATGAAAGATTTGAATCATACATGGTTCCCTCGAAATTCGCAATTGCCTGTCCGTTGATATAAACAATCGCGTTGTCATCGTAAAGAACCGAACCCAAAATCGATGTCACCTTCGAGGCATCCGAAACTTCAAACGTCGAACGGAAGAAGAACGTCGGAATATCATTGCCGGTTCCGCTGATATACTGATTCAGAAGCGTTTTTGGCGTACATCCGCCTCCAAGATCCCGAATCGCACCATTCTTCGCTCCGAAGCTTCCTGTCCCGGATTTCCAGGCGCTGTCATTAAAGCCTTCCTCTGTCCAGGCGGTCCGGGACGAAAGCCCCTCCGCCGGATCCGTATTGTCGTCCAGATATTTCCATGTTGTCTGTGAGTCGATAACGACTGTGCCGTCAGACGACCCGCCGGATTCCGCATTCGCAGGGAGCGGCATCGCAAGCCCGCTCAAAACAACGAGCAGTGCCAGCAGCGAAGCCGCAAGCGTACGGAATCGATTCCGTGCATGCTGCATTTTATCTCCTTTTCCATTTCTTCTGCATCCGCCCTGCGTACATTGATACAAGGCAGACTTTTCCTCTGGTAATAACGTGTTTGACAGAAACTGTAACGAATGACAGACAAAGAGAAATAACGATCTATTCCGTTTATTTAAAAATGCCCGCCGCTTTTTTTCGAAGCGCTGAAGCCAAGGGCCAGAGCGCTCGCCGCGGAGGCAAGCGGAACCGTAAGAATCACAGCCGCCGTGCCGCAGATCCCATGCGCGATTTCAACCGCGATGGTGTCGGAACTAAGAAGCTGCAGCGGCTGTACACCATAAGAACAAAGCACCAGAAGCATCGAAAGCGCAGACCCTGTGAACGCGAGAATCAGCGTGTTCGACATTGTGCCCATCATATCCCGCCCGACGTTCATGCCGGACCGGAACAGTTCTTTCGCCGTCAGGGAATGGTTGTGCGCGGAAACCTCAAAAACTGCAGAAACAAGCGATACCGCGACATCCATCACCGCGCCCAGCGAAGAAATCATCGCCGCTGAAAAAAGAATATGTGTGAGATCCATGCCGGTATTCTGCGTAATGACAAGAAGACTGTCCACATTCCCATCGTTGAATCCGCTGATATGAAGCAGTACGGAGAAAAGCGCAAAAAGGCCTGCTGCCAGGATTTCCCCCGCAAAGACAACCGCAATTGATGTCAGACTTTGTCTATTTGCTCCCTGAAGAAGAAGAATCGTATCGAGCGTAATCAGGAGCACGGTAAGCGCCGTAACTGGAAGTGCCGACACACCGTTATAGATCATCGGCACCGTGACGCGGAAAATCAGAATGACAGCGAAAACAAGCGCCGCCATGGAATAGGCGCCCTTCTTTCCTCCGATCGCGATCATCAGAAGCGCGAACAGCGCAAAAATGACAATGCTCCCGATTGTCCGGTTATAGTTGAAAAGCGTATAGTATGATTCCACACCCTTCGGCGAGTCAACGGAGACGAGGACGCGGGACCCCTTATGAACCCGGATGTAATGCGTGTCCGAAAGCTGATTCGTAACCGTCACGGTCCTGTCCTTCAAACGAATTTTCACGGTTTCGGTTTCCAGAATCCGTCCTGTGTACGGGCTCTTTTCTTTATTTGAAACATTGGTTACAGAAACGACAGTCCCGAATTCATAGCTTCGGGTCTTTGCGCCCGCAGCCCGAAAGGTGATCGTATCCGGCATCATAAGAAAAATAAGCGAAAGAGCCACCGTGATCACGAGCATGACCGGCCGCAGAAAATGACCGGATTCCCGTAACTGTTCCCGCTTTATTCTTTCCATGCAGATACTCCCAAATTCCTCTGTTTTAATACCGTCTTCAAATTCATGACCATTATAATGACAAAGAATCCGCCGCTTCTATCATGGCAAAGGAAAACTTACGGAAAGAAAAAGTAAAATGCGAAAAGCAGGAAGGCCGGTTTTTCCACGAAGCGGCACCCTATAAGAGGCGTTCTTTTCACGAAGCAGCACCTGCAGGCAGTTTCCTTTTTCACAGCATCAGCAAGTGTATCGATCCGCGCAATTTATCTGTCAAATAATATTTTATATATTTTTAGCACTCACCTATTGACAGTGCTAACAAATTGAATATAATAAGAATTGTCAAAAGGAAAGGGACAGAGACCAGAGAACCACATCGCCGCATGCGCGGTGTTCTCTGCAGAAGCCCGGATGGGCGGAGCACGAAGGAGGCTTTTATTATGATGTTACCTAGCATTTTTAGAAACGGATTTTTCGATGATTTTGACGATTTTATGGATTGGCCGACGCCGAACCGTACAGATACTTCCCTTATGAAGAGCGATGTGAAAGACGCAGGAGATCATTACGAGCTTATGATGGATCTTCCGGGATTTCAGAAGGAAAATGTAAAGCTTTCCCTGAAAGAAGGCGTTCTGACATTTGAAGCGCAGAAGAACATTTCGAACGATGAGAATGGCGAGGATGGAAAGTATCTACGCAGGGAGCGCTTCCAGGGCACATGCACGAGAAGCTTTTATGTCGGAGAGCATGTACAGCAGAAAGACATCCACGCGAAATTCGAGAATGGCGTCCTGACCGTATCGATTCCGAAGAATCAGCCGAAGCCGCAGGTTGAAGAAAATAAATACATCCAGATTGAAGGATAGTTTCTCCTGATGAAACCGGTTTTAATGATACCGGTTTCATCAGGATCTCCTTGCAAAGAAAATGGGGCCCTGCATCGACGGATTCGGGATCCCATGTCAGAGAATTTGGAACTCCGTGTCCGAAAACACGAAGGCCTGTGCAGATAAAATAAGAACAGCGCTTTCTCCCTGGTGAAAACCGGGAGGAAGCGTTTTTTCTTTGTCCGAAAATGATTCCATTCTCCCTCCCCTTTTCCGGACCGAAGCGCCTCAGAAGAGATCCACCCTTTGATTTCGGCGGAAAAACTTGCAAGGGAAAAAACAGAACTATATAATAAATAAAGTATGTCCGTACGAAAATCCGGCCCGTCCGGAAGGTCCGCACGGAAACAGGAACTTGCAAAATCAGGGGGCAAATATGATCAAACTGCATGACGGCGGCGTATATCTTGTTCACGGAACCGAAATCATTCCGAAGCAGGATGCCGCGAAAGTAGAAGCGCTGACCGGAAAGAAACCGAATCCGGAAGATGCGAAGAAAGGCACAATAGCCTATCAGATTCTGAAGAATCACAACCAGTCAGAGTCGATGGACAGTCTCCGCGTCCGTTTCGACGCGATGGTTTCCCACGATATTACATATGTAGTAATCATTCAGACTGCCCGGGCGTCCGGCATGGAAAAATTTCCCCTTCCTTATGTACTCACCTGCTGCCATAACTCCCTTTGCGCGGTAGGCGGAACGATTAACGACGACGACCATTACTTCGGTCTTTCCGCTGCGAAGAAATACGGCGGAATCTATGTACCGCCGCATATCGCGGTCTGCCATCAGTTCATGCGGGAAAACTTCGCGGGATGCGGCAAGATGATTCTCGGATCCGATTCCCATACGAGGTACGGCGCGCTCGGTACGATGGCGATCGGAGAAGGCGGCGGAGAACTTACGAAACAGCTTCTTTGCCAGACCTATGACGTGCAGTATCCAGGCGTCGTCGCGATTTATCTAACCGGAAAACCGCAGCCGTTCGTCGGTCCGCACGACATCGCTCTTTCGATTATCCGCGCCGTCTTCAAAAATGGATACGTGAAAAACAAGGTCATGGAATTCGTCGGGCCCGGAGTCTCCTCAATGACGACCGATTACCGGAACGGCGTTGATGTCATGACGACGGAAACAACCTGCCTGTCTTCAATCTGGAGAACCGATGAGGACACAAAGGACTTCCTCGAGCTTCATCACCGCAGCGATGAATACCGGAAGCTGGATCCGGAGGATGTCGCATACTATGACGGATGTGTCGAGGTTAATCTCAGCGAAATCCGTCCGATGATCGCTCTCCCCTTCCATCCTTCGAACGCGTTCACAATCGCGGAGTTTTCCGAGAATCTGGAAGACATTCTCCGTGAAACAGAGAAGAAAGCCG